>NZ_JAAGPE010000038.1:0-51127 GCF_017104605.1 Burkholderia sp. Ac-20384
GCCATCGCCACGGGCACCGCGCGACCCGCTCCCGCCCGGCGCCAGCGCCGTCCGCCGACCCGGCGTACAATGCGCGACGCGGCATCACGCCGTCCGAATCACGACGTTTCCCCACCATGTTCAATCCAAGCCGCGACGAAGTGCGTCGCTTTTTCACCGAGACCTGGCGCAAGCAGCGCGCGGGCGAGATCCTGACGCCGCTGGAAGCGATGGCAGCCGACTGGATCGTCGAGCATCCCGAATACCACGACGAACTCGCCGACGCCGATGGCGCGACCGCGCGCGAGTACACGCCCGAGGAAGGCCGCACGAACCCGTTCCTGCACCTGTCGATGCATCTCGCGATCAGCGAGCAGCTGTCGATCGACCAGCCGCCCGGCATCCGCGCCGCGCATGACAAGCTCGCGGCCAAGCTCGACTCGACCCACGACGCGCAGCACGTGATCATGGAATGCCTCGGCGAGACGATCTGGGAAGCCCAGCGCACGAACACGCCGCCCGATACCGACGCATACCTGCAACGCATCCTGCGCCGCGCATCGCGCGACTGAGCGCCGCGGCACCGGCCCCCGGGCGCCTGAGCGCAGGCAAAAAAATACCCCGCCTCGGCGGGGTATTTTTGCTGCGAAGGCCCGTCGGGCCCGTCGCGCTTACTTCTTGAACACGAGATCGGTTTCTTTCAGCGACTCGATGTAGGCCGCGATGTCCTTCATGTCGCTGACCGACAGGCTCTGCACCTGCGCCTGCATGATCGCGTTGTTGCGACCGAGCAGCGGATTCGTCAGGCCCATCTGGTACTGGCGCATCGCCCACACGAGGTAGTCGGCATGCTGGCCGGCGAGGCGCGGATATTCGGCGTTGATCGGCTTGTTCATCTGCGCGCCGTGGCAGGCGGCGCAGTTGTGCGACTCGACCAGCTCCTTGCCCTTCGTGGTGTCCGCCGCGTGCGCGGTACCGATCGCGAGGCCGGCCGCCAGTGCAACCGCCGCCGTCTTGAATGCGTTGTTCATGAATGCTCCTGTCCCGCCGGTCAGATCGGCGGCGCGCGCTTTACTTGTAGGGATTGTCCTTCGTGTCGGCCTTCTGCACGGCGTAGTACGCCGCCAGATCCGCGATGTCCTGGTCCGTCAGCGAACCGGCGATCGCATTCATCGACGGGAAGTGACGATCCTTCTTGCGGTAGGCCTTCAGCGCGTTCTCGAGGTATTGCTGGTTCTGGCCGCCGAGGACAGGCACCCGGTAGACCTCCGGGTACGCCGCGCGGTAGTCCTGGATGCCGTGGCAACCGATGCACATGGCGGCCTTGCTCGCCCCGTCCTTCGGGTTGCCGACCACACCGGCCGCCTGCGCGCTGCCCGCGAGCGCCACGAGCGCTGCGACAACGACGTGTTTGCCGACGAATTTGTTCATAGCTCTTGTAACCTAGCTTGAGGGGAAACTGGCGCCAAAGCGGCAACGGCCCGCGCCGTTATGCTTATCAGGTCGCCACGCAGGCCAAAAAAAACGGCCAGATTGTACCGCGTCGGTGGGGAATGCGTCCACAAGGCGCCCCCGTTCGCCCCGCCACAGCCCTGCAACGATACGCGGGCGTGGCCCAACCGGACAGCCCTTCTGACTTATACTGGGTTTTTTCCCCGATTGAGAAGAGCGCCGCCATGCGTTTCGAAGGGTCCTCGCACTACGTCGCCACCGACGATCTGAAGCTCGCGGTCAATGCCGCACTGACGCTGCAACGCCCGCTGCTGATCAAGGGCGAGCCCGGCACCGGCAAGACCATGCTCGCCGAGGAAGTGGCGGCCGCGCTCGACATGCCGCTGCTGCAGTGGCACATCAAGTCGACCACGAAGGCGCAGCAGGGCCTGTACGAATACGACGCCGTGTCGCGGCTGCGCGATTCGCAGCTCGGTGACGAGCGCGTGAAGGACATCTCGAACTACATCGTCAAGGGCGTGCTGTGGCAGGCGTTCGATGCCGAGCACCCGAGCGTGCTGCTGATCGACGAGATCGACAAGGCCGACATCGAATTCCCGAACGACCTGCTGCGCGAGCTCGACCGGATGGAATTCCACGTGTACGAAACGCGGGAAACGGTCCGCGCGAAGCACCGCCCGCTCGTCATCATCACGTCGAACAACGAGAAGGAGCTGCCCGACGCGTTCCTGCGCCGCTGCTTCTTCCACTACATCCAGTTCCCCGACCCGGCGACGATGCAGAAGATCGTCGCGGTCCATTTCCCGGACATCCGCGAGGAGCTGCTGCGCGCGGCCCTCGAGAGTTTCTTCGAATTGCGCGGCGTGTCGGGCCTGAAGAAGAAGCCGTCGACGTCCGAGCTGCTCGACTGGCTGAAGCTGCTGCTGGCCGAGAACATTCCGGCCGACCAGTTGCGCGGCGTGGACGCGAAGCAGATCGTGCCGCCGCTCGCGGGCGCGCTGCTGAAGAACGAGCAGGACCTGAGCCTGCTCGAACGCCTCGTCTACATGAACCGGCACAACCGGTAATCCTCTCTCACCCGCGAAGGCCCGGCCATGCTGCTCAATTTCTTCTACGCGCTGCGCGCAGCCAAGCTGCCCGTCTCGGTGAAGGAATACCTGACGCTGCTCGAATCGCTGAAGGCCGGGCTGATCTCGCCGTCGATCGACGCGTTCTACTTCCTCGCGCGGATGACGCTCGTCAAGGACGAGCAGTACTTCGACAAGTTCGACCAGGCGTTCGGCGCGTATTTCCACGGCGTGTCCGCCCTGCCGTCCGAAGCATTCGACATTCCGCTCGACTGGCTCGAAAAGCGCCTCGAGCGCGAGCTGTCGCCTGAGGAGAAGGCGCAGATCGACGCGATGGGCGGGCTCGACAAGCTGATGGAGCGCCTGAAGGAACTGCTCGACGAGCAGAAGGAACGCCACGAAGGCGGCAACAAGTGGATCGGCACCGGCGGCACGTCGCCGTTCGGGCACGGCGGCTACAACCCGGAAGGCGTGCGCATCGGCGGCCCGTCGAACGGCAACCGCACCGCGGTGAAGGTGTGGGAAGCACGCGCGTATCGCGACTACGACGATTCCGTCGAGATCGGCACCCGCAACATCAAGGTCGCGCTGCGACGGCTGCGCCGCTTCGCGCGCGAAGGCGCCGCCGAGGAGCTCGACCTGCCCGGCACGATTCGCAGCACCGCCGCGAACGCGGGCTGGCTCGACCTGCGGATGGTGCCCGAGCGCCACAACAACGTGAAGGTGCTGATGCTGCTCGACGTCGGCGGCTCGATGGACGACCACATCAAGCGCACCGAAGAGCTGTTCTCGGCCGCGAAGGCCGAATTCAAGCACCTGGAATTCTTCTACTTCCACAACTGCGTGTACGACCACCTGTGGAAGAACAACCGCCGCCGCCACTCGGAACGCTCCGCGACGTGGGACGTGCTGCACAAGTTCACGCCCGACTACAAGCTGATCTTCGTCGGCGATGCAACGATGAGCCCGTACGAAGTGCTGCAGCCCGGCGGCTCGGTCGAATACAACAACCCGGAAGCCGGCGCCGTGTGGCTGCGCCGGCTCGCCGACCAGTTCCCCCATCATGCGTGGCTGAACCCGGAGCCCGAGCGGCTATGGGAATACCGGCAATCGGTCGCGGTGATCCGCGACCTGCTCGGCCATCGCATGTATCCGCTCACGCTCGCAGGCCTTGAAACCGCGATGCGCGCACTCAGCAAGTAACGACACCCACCCAGACACGAAGGCCGCGTCCGAACGGCCTCCCCCGGAGATAGCATGAACCCCTCGCCCACCGCGAGCGCCAGCCGCGCCGGCGGCCGCCGCTTTTTCGCCGATACCTCCGTGTCGGCACTCGTCGCCGGCTTCGTCGCGATGATGACGGGCTACACGAGCTCGCTCGTGCTGATGTTCCAGGCCGGCCGCGCCGCCCACCTCACCGATGCGCAGATCTCGTCGTGGATCTGGGCGCTGTCGATCGGCATGGCGCTGACGACGATCGGCCTGTCGCTGCGCTTTCGCGCGCCCGTCGTCGTCGCGTGGTCGACGCCCGGCGCCGCGCTGCTGATCGCATCGCTGCCCGGCGTGCCCTACCCCGAGGCGATCGGTGCATTCGTCGTCTGCGCGGTGCTGCTGACGGCCGTCGGCGTGAGCGGGTTGTTCGACACGCTGATGCGCAAGATTCCGGCCGGCATCGCCGCCGCCCTGCTCGCGGGCATCCTGTTCGAGATCGGCATCGAGATCTTCCGCGCCGCGCAGTTCCAGACGGCGCTCGTGCTCGCAATGTTCTTCACGTACCTGATCGTCAAGCGGCTCGCGCCGCGTTACGCGATCGTGACGACGCTGATCGTCGGCACGGCGGTCGCCGGCGGTCTCGGCCTGCTCGACTTCAGCGGCTTTCACGTCGCGTTCGCGAAGCCCGTGTTCACGATGCCGGCGTTCTCGATTGCGTCGATCGTCAGCATCGGCATTCCGCTATTCGTCGTCGCGATGGCGTCGCAGAACGTGCCGGGCATCGCGGTGCTGCGCGCGGACGGTTATCAGACCCCGTCGTCGCCGCTGATCGCGACCACCGGCCTCGCGTCGCTGCTGCTCGCGCCGTTCGGCTCGCACGGCGTCAACCTCGCGGCGATCACGGCCGCGATCTGCACGGGCCCGGAAGCGCACGAGGATCATGCGAAGCGCTATACGGCCGCCGTGTGGTGCGGCACGTTCTACCTGATCGCGGGGATCTTCGGCGCGACGATCGCCGCGCTGTTCGCGGCGCTGCCGAAGGCGCTCGTCGTGTCGGTCGCCGCGCTCGCGCTGTTCGGCTCGATCATGAGCGGCCTCGCGAACGCGATGCAGGACGTGAAGCAGCGTGAAGCCGCGCTCGTCACGTTCATGGTCACCGCGTCGGGCCTCACGCTGCTGTCGATCGGCTCGGCATTCTGGGGGCTCGTCGCGGGGATCGTCACGCAGGTGATCCTGAACGCGCGCCGCCCCGCGTGATGCGGCACGGCGCCCGCCGCTGCGGCCATCGGACACGCCGGAACGTGCCCGACACGAATCGGGCCTAGAATAGCGGATCGGAGGCGGTGCCCGGCGCCGCCTCGCTTCGCCGCCGCGTTCGCGCGGCCCGTGAGAACCCGGCGCCTTGCGCCCTTCTTCCGAATCGCCATGACTACCGCACTCGACCAGCTGAAGCAGTACACGACCGTCGTCGCCGACACGGGCGATTTCCAGCAGCTTGCACAATACCAGCCGCAGGACGCGACCACGAACCCGTCGCTGATCCTGAAGGCCGTCCAGAAGGATGCGTACAAGCCGATCCTCGAGAAAACCGTCCGCGATCATCGCAACGAAAGCACCGATTTCATCATCGACCGCCTGCTGATCGCATTCGGCACCGAGATCCTGAAGCTAATCCCGGGCCGCGTGTCGACCGAGGTCGACGCGCGCCTGTCGTTCGACACGCCGCGCTCGATCGACAAGGGCCGCGAACTCATCAAGCTCTACGAAGCAGCCGGCATTGGCCGCGAGCGCATCCTGATCAAGCTCGCATCGACGTGGGAAGGCATCCGCGCGGCCGAAGTGCTGCAGAAGGAAGGGATCAAGTGCAACATGACCCTGCTTTTCTCGCTCGTGCAGGCCGCCGCATGCGCGGAAGCCGGCGCGCAGCTGATCTCGCCGTTCGTCGGCCGCATCTACGACTGGTACAAGAAGCAGGCCGGCGCCGAGTGGAATGAAGAGAAGGACGGTGGCGCGAACGATCCGGGCGTGCAGTCGGTGCGCCGCATCTACACGTACTACAAGACGTTCGGCTACCACACCGAAGTGATGGGCGCGAGCTTCCGCACGACCAGCCAGATCACCGAACTCGCCGGCTGCGACCTGCTGACGATCAGTCCCGATTTGCTGCAGAAGCTGCAGGACAGCAACGACACCGTCACGCGCAAGCTGTCGCCGGACGCGCTGCAGGACAAGCCCGCCGCGCGCGTCGCGATCGACGAGGCCGCGTTCCGCTTCCAGCTGAACGACGACGCGATGGCGACCGAAAAGCTCGCCGAAGGCATCCGCGTATTCGCCGCCGATGCGGTGAAGCTCGAGAAGCTGATCGACTCGCTGCGCTAAGCCACGACACGCGTCAGCGGCTGTCAGCAACACTGGCAACAGCCGTCAGCACGCACGCCGCACACGGCCGCGAACGTCATGTTCGCGGCCGTTTTTATTTTTCATTCCATCGTCAAGCACGCGCACTACAATCCACGTCACGGGTGCGTCGGCCGCCTCCCGAGGCCCCCTTTCCCAGTCTGTCTTGCACGACGCCGAACCCGCGCAGATGCGCAGGCCGGCTCCCCACTACAGGAGACAACGATGCAAGTCCAACCGTACCTGACGTTCTACGGTCGCGCCGACGAAGCCCTTCAGTTCTACGAAAAGGCACTCGGTGCGAAGACGATGTTCAAGATGCATTTCAAGGACGCGCCGCCGAATCCCGACTACCCGATGACGCCGGAGATGGCCGACAAGGTGATGCACGCGAGCTTCACGATCGGCGACTCGATGATCATGTGCTCGGACGGCGACTGCAGCCAGCCCGGCGGCGGCATGCACGCCGGCTATTCGCTGTCGCTGAACCCGGCGACGGTCGAGGAAGGCCAGAAGCTGTTCAATGCGCTCGCGGACGGCGGCGAAGTGACGATGCCGTTCGGCAAGACGTTCTGGGCGCTCGGCTTCGGGATGGCGAAGGATCGTTTCGGCGTGCACTGGATGGTCAACGTCGAGGATCTGTCGCAGCGCGAGGATCTCGCGCAACGCGCGGGCCAGTAACGCCCGCGTCAACCGCCCGGACCGCCGCACAGCCGCGGCGATCCGGGCGGGACCGTTATTTGCGCAGCACCTCCGCCAGCGCCTGCTCGAGCGTGTCGTTCGAGCGGCACGCAACGCGCGCCCCCTTCTGCTTGCCGGCCGCGACCACGCCGGCCATGCCCGCGACGTCGATCGACACGGTCACGCCCTGCGTCGCTTCGTCGATGCGCGTGACGACCTTCAGCGTGTGCGTCACGTTCGACGTCTGCTTCAGTTCGGAACAATCCAGGAAGTTGCCCGCGTTCGGATAGTCGGCATACGCGGCGGCAACGAGCCCCGCGTCGCGATCGCTGACGCGCACCGCCAGCTTGTGATCCGCGTAGAACTGCGCAACCGCCGCCCACACTTCGTCATACTTGCGATTGCCGATCACGATGCGCGATGCGACGTCACCCTTTGCCGCGTCGGACGCTTCTGACGCGCCGGACGCATCGTCGGCCGCGTCATGTTTTTCCTGCGACGCATTGCGCGCCGCGTAGCGCTGCCCGGGGCCATACACCGAAATGCAGCCAGTGAGCGCCGCGCACAGCACGGCGGCCGACAAGATCATTTTCATCGCGGCCCGCCGTCAACGGTAGTACATGTTCGCGCAGCCGGCGAGCAGGATCGGTGCGACCAGCGCCCACATCAACAGGATTCTCATCGCGCGCCTCACCGGTAGTACGCATTGACACAGCCGGCCAGCGCCACGCAGCACATGCCCATTACCCAAACCCAAATCTTCGTCATTGCATCCCTCATATAATCGGATCGTGTGGAGATCGAATCACCCGGTATGGCCGGGCGGGACGCATTATTGGCAAGCGGGCCGCCGACCATCCAATCGGTCTTGCACCGATTTTCACCACGGCGCGGCCACCCTAGAATCGCTTGGAGATCGGCGCAAACGGGCGCACGGCCACACGCGGTATTCGCGGCGCACCATGCAAAACGCCCGCGATCTGCATCGCGGGCGTCGTGTCGAAACTGCAACAGAAGGCGGGGAAATCAGCCCTCGACGACGTCGAGATAATCCTCCGGCCGCGTGCGATCCTCCGCATGCGCCATGCCCATCACGCGCACCAGCACGCTCACCACCACCGCCACCACCAGGTTCACGATCAGCGACCACACGGCTGCATAGCCGGGGATCGCGAGGCCGAACAGGTGGATCGTGAAGATCGACCCGGCCAGCTTCAGCGAGATCGCCATCCACGTGCCGCACACGATACCGGCCGCCCAGCCGACCAGCAGGCCGCGATGGTCGAGCACGCGCGTGTACAGGCCAAGCACGATCGCCGGCAGCGTCTGGATGATCCAGATCCCGCCGAGCAGCTGCAGCTGGATCGCGTAGGTCAGCGGCAGCCCGAGGATGAACGCGACGGCGCCGACCTTCACGATCAGCGACACGAGCTTCGCGACGTGCGTTTCCTGCTCGTGCGACATGTTGCGGTTCACGAACTCGCGGTGAATGTTGCGCGTGTACAGGTTCGCGGCCGCGATCGACATGATGGCCGCCGGCACCAGCGCGCCGATGCCGATCGCCGCGAACGCGACGCCGACGAACCACGACGGGAAATACTCGAGGAACAGTGCGGGCACCGCGAAGTTCGGGCCGAACGCCTTGAAGTACGGCGCGTACTGCGGCATGTCCTTCACGCCCGATGCGAGCGCCATGTAGCCGAGCAGCGCGAGCAGGCCGAGCACGAACGAATACGCGGGCAGCATCGCCATGTTGCGGCGGATCGAGTTGCCGGACGACGACGACAGGATCGCCGTCACCGAGTGCGGATACAGGAACAGCGCGAGCGCCGAGCCGATCGCGAGCGTCGCGTACGCGCTGTAGCCGTTCAGGCTCATCGCGTCGGGCGCCTTCAGCAGCAGCTTCGCGGGCGGCACGCTCGCGAAGATGTGCCCGAAGCCGCCGAGCTTCGCCGGGATCACGATGACCGCCGCGGCGATCGTGATGTAGATCAGGATGTCCTTGACGATCGCGATCATCGCGGGTGCGCGCAGGCCCGACGTGTACGTGTACGCGGCGAGGATCGCGAACGCGATGATCAGCGGCAGGTCGCCGACGAAGCCGGTCGTGTCGAAGCCGAGTGCGCCGATCACCACTTCGATGCCGACGAGCTGCAGCGCGATGTACGGCATCGTCGCGAGAATGCCCGTCACCGCGATCGCGAGCGCGAGCATCCGGCTGCCGTAGCGCGCGTTGACGAAGTCGGCGGCCGTCACGTAGCCGTGCCGCTTCGCGATGCTCCACAGCTTCGGGAACACGACGAACGCGAACGGATAGATCAGGATCGTGTACGGCAGCGCGAAGAAGCCCATCGCGCCGGCGCCGAACACGAGCGCGGGCACCGCGACGAACGTGTAGGCCGTGTAGAGGTCGCCGCCGAGCAGGAACCACGTGACGATCGTGCCGAAGCGGCGGCCGCCGAGGCCCCATTCGTCGAGATGGGCGAGATCGCCGCGCCGCCAGTTCGCGGCCAGGAAACCGATGATCGTGACGCCGATGAACAGCAGGACGAAGACGAAAGTTGCGCCGAGATTCATCGCGCACCTCCCTGCGGGCCGCTCGCCTTCCACGCGTTCTTGGTCTTGAAGTACACGAACGCGGTGATCACCGCGCTGATGAAGACCCAAAGGAGCTGGTACCAGTAGAAAAACGGAAAACCCAACCATTGCGGTTCGATCTTGCTGTACGACGGTACCCAGACCATCGCAATCAGCGGCAGTACCAGCAGCCAGAGCCAGCGCTTGGCAGCCCGGTTGGCGTCGGCATCGTGAGCCATGACGTCTCCTCTTCTTTCCCGGTTATCGATCTTGTTGAGCGGGTACGGCGCCGAGAGGAGCGCAAAACGGGTAGGCTGCGGCTCCCCTGGCTTCGCGCCAGTATAGGAGCCGCGAGCACGCGGTCAAGCGGGGGCGAACCCGAGGTGATCCGCCCCTTGTCGCGTGGTTGCACCGGCATGCCGCCGGTGCATGAAGCGTCAGATCGCGAACGAGGCGTCGCTCGCGCCGGTCGTTTCTTTCAAAGCTTTCACCCACTTGCGTGCGGGCAGCTTCAGCGTGTCCTCGATCAGCTTCGCACGTTCGTCGAGCTGCGCGAACGACACGTCGAGCGCGGGGCCCGAGAACGCGATCGCGATCCGGTTGCCGTCATGCACTTCCGGCAGCGCGATCACGCGGTGATCGAACGCCGCGTTCAGGTGCTTCATGTTGCGCACGAAGCTCGGATGATCGCCGAACAGGTTGATCGTCGCGATGCCCGCGTCGGCGAGGCAGCCGCGCACCGCGCGGTAGAACGAGACGCTGTCGAGCACGGGGCCGCGCGCGGTCGCGTCGTACAGGTCGATCTGGATCGCGCCCGTGGTGCCGCGGTTGGCCGGATCGTTGACGAAATCCCACGCGTCGGCTTCGTGCACGGCGAGGCGTGCATCGTCGGGCGGCAGCGCGAACATCGTGCGCGCGGCGACGATCACGGCCGGGTTCAGCTCGACGGCCTCGACCTTCGCGTGCGGCAGGAAGCGGTGCGAGAACTTGGTCAGCGCGCCGGTGCCGAGCCCGAGCTGGACGACCCGCTCGGGCGTTTCGAGGAACAGCAGCCACGCCATCATCTGCTGGGCGTATTCGAGCTCGATATGCAGCGGCTTGGAGATCCGCATCGCACCCTGCACCCATTCGGTGCCGAAGTGCAGGAAGCGCACGCCGCCCTCTTCCGAGAACGTGACGGGCGCGAAGCGCGGCTTGCGCGGGGCTTCGAGCACGGGCACGTCGTCGTGTTCGTCGATCTCCGGGCGGCGCTTCACGCGCGGCGGCTGGAGTTTTTCGGAGCCGTTGTAGGCGGACGGCTTGCTGCGCTTGGACGCGCGCGCCTCGGCGGACGCGCGCTTGATCAGTCGGGTCATGTGTGAATCTCGCTGGGTGAAGCTGGTTTTAGCGGACGAGAGGATAGCATTCCCGACGGGGGCCGCCGCCGGACGGCGCGTCGTTCCCGCGCAATCTCGCCGAAAGGTGACCTGAATAGAATCTGTCCCGAAAATCAACAACCACGCTGTCAAAACACCCTCGGGACTCTAATGAAATTCAGCAAAGCCGTTGTTCTTTCACCGCTGGCCATTCTCGCGTGTACCGCGCACGCGCAAAGCAGCGTCACGCTTTACGGGACGATCGACGAAGGCCTCGATTACTTCAGCAATTACGGCGGTCACTCGCTCTATGCCCTTGCGACCAATTACCAGCAACTGGGTACGCGTTGGGGTATCAAGGGAAAGGAAGATCTGGGCGGGGGCGTCAGCGCGATCTTCCAGCTCGAAAACGGCTTTAGCGTGAACAATGGCAGCGCGCAGCCGAACGGTCAGATGTTCGGCCGTCAGGCGTACGTCGGAGTCGACTCGAACCGTATCGGGGCGCTCACGCTCGGCAGGCAGTACGACTCTGTCGTCGACTATCTCTCCCCACTGTCTGCAGCGGGAAGCTGGGGCGGCTCGCTGTTCGCGCATCCTTTCGACGCTGACAACATCAACGATACGTTCCGAATCGACAACTCGGTGAAGTACACGATATGCCAGCGTGCAGTTTGGCGGCCTCTATGGATTCAGCAACCAGGCAGGAGCATTCGCGAACAATCGTGCATGGAGCATCGGTGCGCGATACCGGAACGGTCCGTTGGCGGTTGCGGCGGCCTTCATGAACCTCGATGGCGCGCACACCAATACGACCGGCGCCGTCATCGAGTCGCCGTACGCTGCGGCCCGGCAGCGGATTGCCGGCGCAGGTGCGAGCTACGCGATCGGATCCGCCGTGCTCGGTCTCCTCTACACGCACACGGATATCGTCGACCGGTTCACGTTCCCGGCCAGCACGGTGAAGTTCGACAACGTCGAGGTCAACGCGAAATACGACGTGTCGGCAGCCTGGTATCTGGCCGCGATGTATCTTTATACGTTCGAGGGCGTCACCTATTCGGGCGGGCGCAATTCACCGCACCGCAACCAGGTCGGGCTGATGGCGGACTACCGGCTTTCGAAACGAACCGATCTCTACGTACAGGGTGTCTACGCAAAGGCTTCGGGTAATGAAGCCTGGGGGGCCGTCGGTACCTACGCCGAATCGACGTCGAACAATCAGACCGTCGCGCGTGTCGGTATTCGTACTTCGTTCTGACTTCGCCCTATATGCCAACACCCATGCCCCGCGGCCCGACCGGTTCGCGGGGCATGGCCATCGGCAGGCATGCCGCCCCGCTCGGCACGCCACGTTGCGCCGGGCTCGGCTTCGTGTTTCCGCATGCGCATCCCACGCAATCAGCGCCCGATGCGCTCATCCCCCCTCATTCCTCTGCACTCCGGAATACGTCGACATTTCGCTCGTCAGGATGTACGGTAGTTCCCGTGAACGTCCTGTCAGCGCCGGCGCGCCGCATATACGCGCCACGTTTCGGAGATCCCATGACCTCGACCGACAAGAAAATCTGGTTTCCGGCGAAACGCTACGGCTGGGGATGGGGGTTGCCGGTCGCGTGGCAAGGCTGGGTCGTCATGCTGCTCTTCGTGATCGGGATCGTGGTGGTCGCGACGCATCTCTCGCCCGCCCAATCACCGCTGGCGTTCGCGGCATGCATCGTGGCGCTGGTGGCTGCGCTCACGGTCGTGTGCTGGCTGAAAGGCGAAAAGCCGAAGTGGCGCTGGGGCAAGGACGAATAAGCGACGATCCGTCCAATCGTCAGGCACGAATCCCGTGCCACTGCGCAAGCTTCTGCTCGAACGTCAGCATCGCATTCGCCGGGCTCGACGAAGGCAGCACGAGCGTGTCGTACCCCGCCGCGCCAATCACCTCCGCAAACCGCCCTGCCGTCTTGCCGTTGAAGCACACGCGCTTCAGCAACGGCGCATGCTCGCGCAACGCATCGAAATCGTTCGGCTTCGCATGCCGGATCGCCGAATCGAGGCTGCCTTCGCGATGGCACGCAGCCAGCACGTCCCAGATACCGATCCCGTGCGACAGCACACGCTCGAGCCGCGCGTCATACGCGAGCTCGTGCAGCCCGTGCTCGCCGAGCACCGTGCCGAGCAGCCGCCAGAACTGGTTGCGCGGATGCGCGTAGTACTGCGCGGCATCGAGCGACGCCTCGCCCGGAAAGCTGCCGAGGATCATCGTGTGCGTATTCGCCGCGACGACCGGCGGGAAACCCCGCAACATCACGCGCCTCCGCCCGGCCCGCCCGAGCGCGGCCCGTCGCCGTGCGCGTCGAGATGGCGCCACAGCGCCGGCAGCATGCACTCGGTGACCATCAACGGCTTGCCGTGGCGCTGGAACACCGAGCGCCGCGCGGCGAACGAATGCGGCGCTCGCGCCCCGCCAAGCGCATGGGTCGCCAGCGCATACAGCGGATGGCCGGCGATCACGCGCCGGCTGACGAGCGCCGAACGCTCGACCTGCGGATCGCTGTACAGCAGCTCCGCCAGCGGCCGCGTGCGCAACCGCCGCATGGCCTGCCACACGCCCTTGCTGGCCGCGAGCGGCGCGATGCTGTGCGCGGCGACGTACGGCGTGCCGTCGACCGACAGGATCACCTCGCGCACCCACATCGGCGCGCGCGGTGCACTGGCGACGGCGTCCGGCTCGTCGAACCACGGACAGTCGACGGCCTCGCGCGTCACGCGCACGTTCACGCGGCCGAGCCGCGCGAGGTGCGCGGTGAGCGATCCGCCGCGCGTCAGCCAGTCGCGCTGGTCGAGCGTGCAGCCAGGCCGCGGCGTCTCGCGCCAGCCGGCCTGACCGCCGTCGAATCGCATGCGTGTGTTCACGCGGCGCGCGACAGCAGCAGCGCGTTGGTTCGCTTCACGAAGCTCGCCGGATCGTCGAGCATGCCGCCTTCGGCCAGCAGCGCCTGATCGAACAGCAGATGGCACCAGTCGCCGAAATCGGCGCTGTCGGCCTTCAACTGCTTCACGAGCGCGTGCTCCGGATTGATCTCGAGGATCGGCTGCATCGCCGGCGCGTTCTGGCCGGCCGCCTTCAGCATGCGCTGCAGGTAGCCGCTCATGTCGTTGTCGTCCGCGACGAGGCACGACGGCGAATCGGTCAGGCGGAACGTGACACGCACTTCCTTCACCTTGTCGCCGAGCGCTTCCTTCATCTTCTCGACGACCGGCTTGATCGCCTCGCCCGCCTGCTCCTGCGCCTTCTTCTCTTCGTCGTTCAGCTCGCCGAGATCGAGGTCGCCGCGCGCCACGCTCGCGAGCGGCTTGCCGTCGAATTCCTGCAGGAACGACAGCATCCATTCGTCGACGCGATCGGTCAGCAGCAGCACCTCGACGCCCTTCTTGCGGAACACTTCGAGATGCGGGCTGTTCTTCGCGGCCTGCCATGCGTCGGCGGTCACGTAGTAGATCTTGCTCTGCTCGGGCTTCATGCGCGACACGTAGTCGGCGAGCGACACGTCCTGCGCGTCGGTGTCGCCGTGCGTCGACGCGAAGCGCAGCAGCTTCGCGATGCGCTCGCGGTTCGCGTGATCCTCGCCGAGGCCTTCCTTCAGCACCTGGCCGAACGCGCTCCAGAACGTCTTGTACTTCTCCTTGCCGGCATCCTCTTCCGCATTCGCGAGCTCTTCGAGCATCGACAGCGCGCGCTTGGTCACGCCTTCGCGGATCGCCTTCACGTCGCGGCTTTCCTGCAGGATTTCGCGCGACACGTTCAGCGGCAGGTCGGCCGAATCGACGACGCCCTTCACGAAACGCAGGTACTGCGGCAGCAGCTGCTCGGCGTCATCCATGATGAACACGCGCTTCACGTACAGCTTCAGGCCGCCGCGATAGTCGCGGTTCCACATGTCGAACGGCGCGTGCGACGGCACGAACAGCAGTTGCGTGTACTCGCTGCGGCCCTCGACGCGGTTATGCGTCCACGTGAGCGGATCCTGGTGATCGTGCGCGATGTGCTGGTAGAACTGCGTGTACTGCTCGTCGGTGACGTCGCTCTTCGAACGCGTCCACAGCGCGCTCGCCTGGTTGACGGTCTCGTCCTCGTCCTTCAGGACCATCTCGCCCTTTTCCTGATCCCATTCTTCCTTCTGCATCAGGATCGGCAGCGCGATGTGGTCGGAATACTTCTGGATGATCGACTGCAGGCGATGCGACGACAGCAGCTCGTCCTCGCCTTCGCGCAGGTGCAGCGTGATCGTCGTGCCGCGTTGCGCGCGCTCGATCGCGTCGATCGTGAAATCGCCCTCGCCCGCGCTTTCCCAGCGTACGGCTTCGCTCGCCGGCAGGCCCGCGCGACGCGTTTCAACCGTGATCTTGTCGGCGACGATGAAGCCCGAGTAGAAACCGACGCCGAACTGGCCGATCAGCGCCGCATCCTTCTGCTGGTCGCCGGACAGCTTCGTGAAGAATTCCTTGGTGCCCGAGCGCGCGATCGTGCCGAGGTTCGCGATCGCTTCGTCGCGGCTCATGCCGATGCCGTTGTCGTCGATCGTGATCGTGCGCGCGGCCTTGTCGTAGCCGATGCGAATGCGCACGTTCGGATCGTTCTCGTACAGCGCGTTGTCCGCGAGCCCTTCGAAACGCAGCTTGTCGGCCGCGTCGGACGCGTTCGACACCAGTTCGCGCAGGAAGATTTCCTTGTTGCTGTAGAGCGAATGGATCATCAGGTGGAGGAGTTGCTTGACCTCTGCCTGAAAGCTCATCGTTTCGTGTGCCATGGATGCTGTTTCCTCTTACTTGAACTTGAATGGTGTGGCGCGAGCGCCCGGCGCGCGATGCCGGCCGGCCCGTGAAAGGCGACCGCCTGACGCTGGCGGTTTGCGCGCGTATCTGGGGATGGCACGCCCGATTTCAAGGGCGGGCGTGCCGCGCCGCGTCACGACGCGCGGCGCACGGCCGAATCGATATAGCGCGACAGCAGCCCCGGCAGCGCCGGATCGCCGCAGTTCGCGACGTTGAAGCGCATCCACGTGGACGGCGATTGCTGCGGCGAGAACAGGCTGCCCGGCGTCAGCAAAAAGCCGGCCTCGTGCGCAACTGCCGCGAGCGCGTCCGAATCGACACCCGTGTCGGCCCACAGGAACATCCCGGCCGCCGGCATCGTGAACAGGCCGAGCCCCGTGCGCTCGAGCATCCGCGCGGTCTTGTCGCGCACGCCGTCGAGCCGCGCGCGCAGCCGCTCGACGTGGCGCCGGTAATGCCCTTCGGTCAGGATCTTGTAAAGCACGCGCTCGTTGAGTTCGGGCGTCGTCATCCCGACCAGCATCTTCTGGTCGGTGACCGCCTTCGCGATCTCCGGCGCGCATGCAACATAGCCGACCCGCAGGTTCGCCGCGAGCGTCTTCGAATAGCTGCCGAGGTAGATCACGCGCTTCAGCTGATCGAGGCTCGCGAGGCGCGTGGCCGGATAGCTCGGCGGGCACAGGTCGCCGTATACGTCGTCCTCGACGACGAGGAAGTCGTACGCCTCCGCGAGCTTCAGGATCCGGAACGCCTGCGCGGCCGACAGCGACGTGCCGGTCGGGTTCTGCAGCACCGAATTGATCACGAGCATCTTCGGCCGCCACATCTGCACGAGCGTCTCGAGCGCGTCGAGATCGGGGCCGTCCGGCGTGTACGGCATCCCGACGAGCTGCGCGCCCTGCGCCGCGAAGCGGCCGAACATCTGGAACCAGGCCGGATCGCCGACGATCACCGCATCGCCGGGCTTCACGTAGATCCGCGAGATCAGGTCGATCGCCTGCGTGATTCCGGACACCAGCACGATCTGTTCGGGCTTCGCGCCGATTTCCACTTCGGCAAGGCGCGTCTGCAGTTGCTGGCGCAGCGGCAGGAAGCCCTGCGCGGTGCCGAAGCCGAGCATCTGCGCGCCGGACTGGCGCCCGAGCGCGCGCAGCGCACCGGTGATCAGTTCGCCGTCGAGCCAGCGGCCCGGCAGATAGCCGAGGCCCGGCCCCTTTTCCGGGCTGACGGTGTGCAGCATGTTGCGCAGCAGCCAGACGACGTCGATCGTGTTGTGCACCGGCGCAGCCTCGGCCACGCGTGCGACGCTGTCAGCCGGCTGCGGGCCGGCGGCCGTGCGCTCGCGCACGTAGAAGCCCGAGCCGCGCCGCGAGTCGAGGTAGCCCTGCGCGACGAGGCGCTCGTACGCCTCGACGACGGTGAAGCGCGACACGCTCTTGTCGAGCGCGAGCTTGCGGATCGACGGCATGCGCATGCCGGGCCGGAACACGCGTTCGTCGATGCGCCGTCGCGCCCACTGGACAAGCTGGTCGACGAGCGTGAGCGTGGCCGTGTCGTGCGGCACGGGAATCTGGGCGAGTGGGACGGTGGACATGGGCTGGAGCTCCAACTGTACCGAAGGCTATCGCGCCGATTGTACCGTTACTGTGCCGGTAGCGACGATTACAGTTGATCGCAATGGCGACCGTGCGGCCGCCGCTCCGGCCCCGCCGCATCGGGCATCGCGCCCACCGGCCTGCATCGCGGCCGGTACGCCGGCCGGTCCGGCCACCGCCCGGCGCATCGCCTGCCCACCATGACACTTTCGCTTCCCGACCGACGTTCATGCCAGCCCGCTCCCTGACCCTCGACCATCTCGTGATCGCCGCGCGCACGCTCGACGAAGGCGTACGCCATGTCGCCGACGCACTCGGCATCGAACCGGTCGGCGGCGGCCGCCACCCGCTGATGCGGACCCACAATGCACTGTTCGGCGCGTGGGGCGGGCTCTACCTCGAAGTGATCGCGATCGACCCCGATGCGCCGGCGCCGAACGACGGCGCGGAGCCGCCGCGCGCACGGCTGTTCGGGCTCGACGACCCGGCCATGCACACGCGGCTCGCGCAAGGCCCGTTTCTCGCGCACTGGGTCGCGCGGGTCGACCGTCCACGCCAGCTCGCGCTGTGGCAGAGCCAGTACCCGGCGCGCATCCCGCCGGTCGTCGCGATGCGGCGTGGCGACCTGAGCTGGGGCCTCACGGTGCCGGACGACGGCACGTTCCCCGCGTGGCAAGGCATGGGCGACGGCCTCCTGCCGTCGCTGATCCAGTGGGACAGCGCGCGCCACCCGGCCGAATCGCTGCCGGCCGACGGCGTCGCGCTGAAGGCACTCAAGGGTGCCCACCCGCGTGCGGACGCGATCCGCGAGCAGCTCGACTGGCTCGGCGCCGCCCACCTGCTCGACCTCGAAGCCGCCGACGGCCCGCCCGCGCTGGTCGCCGAATTCGACACGCCGCAGGGCGCGCGCACGCTGCGCTGAACCCCCTGCCGCCCCCTGAACGACACCAATACCGGCAACACGGAGACACCCCTCACATGAATTCGCGCGAAACCCGGGGCATGCTGCTCGGCCTCATCGGCGTGATGATCTTCAGCCTGACGCTGCCGATGACGCGCATCGTCGTCTCCGAACTCCATCCGCTGCTCAACGGGCTCGGCCGCGCGCTGGCCGCCGCGGTACCGGCCGGCCTGCTGCTGTGGTGGCGCCGCGAGCCGCTGCCGACCCGCGCGCAACTGAAAAGCCTCGCGATCACGTCGCTCGGCGTGATCATCGCGTACCCGGTGTTCTCCGCGTGGGCGATGAAATCGGTCCCGGCGTCGCACGGCGCGGTGGTCAACGGCCTGCAGCCGCTGTTCGTCGCGCTGTACGCGGCATGGCTGTCGCACGAACGGCCGTCGAAGGCGTTCTGGGCCAGCGCGGTGGCCGGCAGCGCGCTCGTGATCGCGTTCGCGCTGCGCGACGGCGGCGGCACCGTACAGGCCGGCGACGCGCTGATGCTCGTCGCGGTCGGCATCGGCGCGCTCGGTTATGCGGAAGGCGCGCGCCTCGCGCGCCAGATCGGCGGCTGGCAGGTGATCTGCTGGGCGCTCGTCGTGTCCGCGCCGTTCCTCGTGCTGCCGGTCGGCTGGCTCGCATGGATGCAGCATGCCGCACATCCGGGCCCGCTCGCCCTGCGCACGTGGCTCGCATTCGGCTACGTGACCCTCTTTTCGCAATTCATCGGCTTTTTCGCGTGGTATGCGGGGCTCGCGATGGGCGGCATCGCGCGCGTCGGCCAGGTGCAATTGCTGCAGATTTTCTTCACGATCGCCTTTTCCGCGCTGCTGTTCGGCGAAACGGTGACGCCGTCGACGTGGCTGTTCGCGGCCGCGGTGATCGCCACCGTGATGCTCGGACGCCGCTCGGCGGTCACCACCGCCGCGCGACCGGCTCGCGCCGGCTGAACAGCTGCGCCATAATGGACGTTTTGCCTGATCGGTTTTGCCCACCCGGCCGCGAAGGCTCGATCGCGCTCGTGCCTGCCCACCCGGCAGCGTCGAAGCGATTTGCCCGAACGACCTTTCTTGACTGACCACGATATCCGAACGAGGAGACTATGAATCCGAGCGACCTGCATCCGCCGCACTGGCAGCTTTCCGAACGCGCACGCAAGCTGACGAGCTCTGCAATCCGCGAAATCCTGAAGGTCACGGAACGCCCCGAGGTCATCTCGTTCGCCGGCGGCCTGCCCGCCCCTGCCACGTTCCCGGCCGAGCGCATGCGCGCCGCCGCCGATCGCGTGCTGCGCGACGCGCCGGCCGCCGCGCTCCAGTACAGCGCGACCGAAGGCTACCTGCCGCTGCGCGAATGGATCGCCGAGCGCTACAGCGTGCGCGTATCGCAGGTGCTGATCACGACCGGCTCGCAGCAGGCGCTCGACCTGCTCGGCAAGGCGCTCGTCGATCCGGGCAGCCCGATCCTCGTCGAAACCCCGACCTACCTCGGCGCGCTGCAGTCGTTCTCGCTGTACGAGCCGCGCTACGTGCAGGTACCGACCGACGAGCAGGGCCTGCTGCCGGACGGCCTCACGCCCGAACTCACGCAAGGCGCGCGCCTGCTGTACGCGCAGCCGAACTTCCAGAACCCGACCGGCCGCCGCCTGCCCGTCGAGCGCCGCCGCGCGCTCGCCGCGTTCGCGCAATCGAGCCCGTTCCCGGTGCTGGAAGACGATCCGTACGGCGCGCTGAACTACCGCGGCGAGCCGCTGCCGACGATGCTGTCGATGGCGCCCGATCACATCGTGCACCTCGGCACGTTCTCGAAGGTGCTCGCACCGGGCCTGCGGATCGGCTACATCATTGCCCCCGAAGAACTCCACTTCAAGCTCGTGCAGGCCAAGCAGGCCACCGACCTGCACACGCCGACGCTCACGCAGCGCATCGCGCACGAAGTGATCAAGGACGGCTTCCTCGACGAGCACATCCCGACGATCCGCGAGCTGTACAGCGCGCAATGCGACGCGATGCTCGCCGCGCTCGAGCGCCACATGCCGGAAGGCATCACGTGGAACCGCCCGGAAGGCGGGATGTTCATCTGGGTGAACCTGCCCGCGCAGATCGACAGCATGAAGCTGCTCGCCACGGCCGTCGACAACCACGTCGCCTTCGTGCCGGGCGCGCCGTTCTTCGCGGACAACGCGCAACAGAACACGCTGCGCCTGTCGTTCGTGACGGTGCCGCCCGAGAAGATCGAGGAAGGCGTCGCGCGCCTCGGCAAGCTGCTGCGCGAACGTCTTTGATCCCCTTTTTCCTGTCACGACTCTCTACGAGGAATCGAATACATGGCTAACGTCTACGACAAACTCAAGTCGCTCGGCATCGAGCTCCCGACCGCCGGCGCACCGGCCGCCGCCTACGTGATGAGCGCGCAAACCGGCAACACGGTCTTCCTGTCGGGCCACATCGCGAAGAAGGACGGCAAGGTCTGGGCCGGCAAGCTCGGCGCGGATCTGCAGACGGAAGACGGCAAGGCCGCCGCCCGCTCGATCGCGATCGACCTGCTCGCGACGCTGCACGCGCACACCGGCGACCTGAACAAGGTCACGCGCATCGTCAAGCTGATGAGCCTCGTCAACTCGACGCTCGACTTCACCGAACAGCACGTCGTGACGAACGGCGCGTCGGAACTGATCGCGGAAGTGTTCGGCGACGCAGGCAAGCACGCGCGCTCGGCATTCGGCGTGGCACAGATCCCGCTCGGCGCGTGCGTCGAGATCGAGCTGATCGCCGAAGTTGCGTAACGGACGCACCGCGATGTCCGGTCATCGGGTCCGCTTCAAGCAGGTCGACGTGTTCACGGCGGTGCCGTTCAAGGGCAACGCGCTCGCCGTGGTGTTCGACGCCGATTCGCTTGGCGACGACGACATGCTCGCGATCGCCCGCTGGACGAACCTGTCGGAAACGACGTTCGTCTGCACGCCGACCGATCCGGAAGCCGACTACCGCGTCCGGATCTTCACGACGGAGGGCGAACTGCCGTTCGCCGGCCACCCGACGCTGGGCACCGCGCATGCGTTCCTGGAAAACGGCGCGCAGCCGCGCACGCCGGGCCGGCTGATCCAGCAGTGCGGGGTCGGCCGGGTCGCGCTTCGCGAGCAGGCCGACGGCTGGGCGTTCGCCGCGCCGCCGGCACGCGTCACGCCGCTCGACCGTTCGGACTACGCGGCGCTGGCTGCCGCGTTGCGCAGCGATGCGATCGACCTGGACGCCGAGCCGTGCGCAGTCGACAACGGTGCGCCGTGGCTGGTCGTGCGGCTGAAGTCGGCCGATGCCTGCATCGACCTGACACCCGATCCGGCTTTGCTGGCGGCGCTCGCGCGCCGCTACGGCACGGACGGCGTCGCGGTCTACGCGCCGCACGCCGAAGGCGGCCCCGCGACGTTCGAAATCCGCTGCCTGATGACGGGCGGCAACTTCGGCTTCGGCGAGGATCCCGTCACCGGCAGCGCAAACGCCGCGCTCGCCGGGCTGCTGACGCGGCAGGAACGCCGCCCCGGCCAGTCGTATACGGCCCGCCAGGGTACGGCGATCGGCCGCGACGGCCGTATCTTCGTCAGCTATGACGAAGACGGCACCACATGGATCGGCGGCCATGTCGTCACGGTCGTCGACGGCACCTTCCTGTCACCTGCCTGACATTTCGCGATGTGCGATGGCGCCGGCCCGTCCGGCGCCCCCTACGATTCGCCCAACTATCGCAAAAACGTTCCAGCCAGTAATATCGGGCCTAATCCGTTGTTTCGGAGGTCTGTCCATGGTTGCGTGTCCCGCGAACGAACAGACGTCGGGACAACCCCAACCCTAGATAGCCATCCAGACGGATGGCGCACGCGAGCAGGACGCCGCCCTCTTCGATGAGCTCCGCCCGGTCCAACCACACGCCGCCGACCCGGCCGCTACGCGCGCCGCGCAAATCGCGCCGGCGTGCGCTATTTGCGATCCCGCTGCTCGGGATGCTGGCGCTTGCGCTGCTGTGGGCCGTGATCATCGCGCGTCTGTCGGTGGAAAAGGACAGCGCGTACAAGGAAGCCGCCGCTTCCGCCGCGATCCTGTCCTCCGCGCTCGAGCAGCATACGGTCAAGGCGATCCACCAGGTCGACCAGATCACCCGCTTCGTCAAGTTCGAATTCGAGAAGTCGCCCGCGCGCTTCAATCTCGCCAGCGCCGTCGAGAAAGGCGTCGTGCCGAGCGACACGCTGATCCAGGTATCGCTCGTCAACGCGAAGGGCATCCTGTTCGCGAACACGGCCGAGCTGCATCCGCAGCCGATCAACCTGTCCGACCGCGAGCACTTCAAGGTCCACCTCGCGCACAACGACGACCGCCTGTTCATCAGCAAGCCCGTCCTCGGCCGCGTGTCGAGCCACTGGACGCTGCAGATGACGCGGCGCCTGAACAACCCGGACGGCAGCTTCGCGGGCATCGTCGTCGTGTCGGAAGACCCGAGCTACTTCACGAACGACTTCTACAACAACGCGGCGATCGGCAAGGAAGGCGTGATCGCGGTCGTGTCCGATACGGGCGCCGTGCTCGCGCGGCGCACGGGCTCGGTCAGCAACGCGCCCGGCGCGTTTTCCGCGTCGGGCGTCTACCCGATCGCCGAGCGCGTGACGGGCACGATCATCGACCCGATCGACGGCGTGACGCGCATCGTGTCGTACCGCCACCTCGACGGCTACCCGCTCGCGGTGATGGTCGGGCTGTCGCAAACCGAGGAATTCGCGGACTACTACCACACGCGCAACGTCTACCTGCTGATGACGAGCTTCATCACGCTCGCGATGCTCGCGTTCTTCGGCGTCGCTACGGGCCTGATCGGCAAGCTGCTCGGCCGTGAGCGCGAAATGACGCAGCTCGCCGAATACGACCTGCTCACCGGCCTCGCGAACCGCTATGCGACGCTGCGCGGGCTGCGCAACGACGTGTCGATGCCGGCGAGCCTGTCGCGGCTCGGGCTGCTGTTCATCGATCTCGACAACTTCAAGACCGTCAACGACACGCTCGGCCACAACGCCGGCGACATCGTGCTGCAGATGACCGCGTCGCGCCTGTCCGATGCGGTCGGCGACGAAGGCTCGCTTGCGCGCATCGGCGGCGACGAATTCGTCGTGGTGATGAAGGGCGACGACGTCGAGCGGCGCGCGGTGCGGCTCGCGGAAGCGATCATCCGGATGTTCGGCGAACCGTTCGACGTGCGCGGAAGCTCGTTCGTGCTGCATGCGAGCATCGGCATCGCGCTGCACTCGGTGGCGAACGAAAGCGAGATCGACCTGCTGAAGAAAGCCGATCTCGCGATGTACAGCGCGAAGGACGCCGGCAAGAACTGCTACCAGTTCTATGCGCCGCACCTGTCGCACCGCGCCGACCACCTGATGCGCTGGGAGCAGCAACTGCGCGTCGCGCTCGCCGAGGGGCAGCTGTTCCTCGCGTACCAGCCGAAGATCGACCTCACGCACCGCCACATCACCGGCTTCGAGGCGCTCGCGCGCTGGGATCACCCCGAGCACGGGATCATCTCCGCGAACGAATTCATTTCGATTGCCGAATCAACGGGCCTGATCGTGCCGATCGGCGACTTCGTGATCCGCACCGCGTGCGAGCAGATCGCGCGCTGGCGCGACGAGGGCCACGACACGCTGACGCTCGCGGTCAACATCTCGCCGGTGCAGTTCTGGCGCGGCGACCTGATCGAGACGATCTCGAGCACGCTGCTGGAAACCGGCATCGACGCGAACCGGCTCGAAATCGAGATCACCGAAACCGCGATGATGGAATATCCGGAGCTCGTGTCCGAGAAGATCGTCGCGCTGAAGAAGCTCGGCATCCGGATCGCACTCGACGATTTCGGCACCGGCTATTCGTCGCTGTCGTACCTGCACCGCTTCTCCGTCGACACGCTGAAGGTCGACCGCTCGTTCGTGCAGGCCATCCCGAACGATCGCAGCGTATGCGTGATGGTGTCGTCGATCGTGCATCTCGCGCGTTCGCTCGGCCTGACCGTCGTCGTCGAAGGCACGGAAACCGAGGAGCAGATCACGTGGCTGGCCGCGCTCGGCGAGATCGAGGCGCAAGGCTTCCTGTTCTCGCGACCGGTGCCGGCCGACGCGATTCCCGCGCTGATCGCACGCTTCGGCGTGCGCGGCGACGCGCCGCACGTGATCGCGCACCGCGCGACCGGCAGCACCGGCGCGTAAGCGCATCGCGGCCGTGGCGCGCGTTGCGCGCGCCGTCATTGTTTCGTTTTCCGATCCGATCGTTTAGTTCATGAACTAGCGTTTTCGCGCATGGCAGTGTCACGGTGCGCGGCGGACAATCGGGAGGGCCAACGTGTCGGCGGGCCGCCGGCATGGCCATACGCGAGAGATCGGGCCCCGCGCTCATACCACCAACATGACCACCGTAGAAATCGAAGCGACCGCTGATGTCGAACAGGCACAGGCGTCCCTGTGGGACCTGTTCAAGGTCGTCGCCAGCATTTCGGCGGTCTCGTGGGGCGGGCTGTCGATGATGGCGCAGCTCGAACGCCACTACGTCGAACGGCTCCGGCGCATCGAGCCCAACGTCTTCGGCGACCTCGTCGCGCTGGCCTGGCTGGTGCCGGGCCCCGTCGGCTGCAACGTGGCGGTGCAGGTCGGCCAGATATTGCACGGCCGCGTCGGCGCGTGGATCGCCGGCATCGCGAGTGTGCTGCCGTTCTCCATCCTGATGACGCTGTTCGCGATCTTCTATCGCACGCCGCTCGTGCGCTCGCTGGCCGCGCCGATGCTGATCAATCACTTCGGGATGGTGCTCGCCGCGCTGATCGGCGTCACCTGGGTCAAGCAGCTGCGCTCGCTCGCGCAAACACGACGCGAGCAGTTGATCGCCGCGTTGTCGACGATTCTGCTCGGTTTTGCGCATAATCCGGCCGCCTTCGTCGGGATTCTGTTTGCGGCATTCGCGGCAGGCTGGCTGACGGGACCGCCGCAACGCGACGCGGTCGATTTCACGCTGTCGACCCGCGACCGCAACCTGCTCGTGCTGCTCGGCATATTCGTCACGCTGTTCGCGGTACCGCTGCCCGGCGACTACCAGGCAACGCTGCTGTGGCCGCGCCTCGCCGGCGCCGGCATGACGCTGTTCGGCGGCGGCTTTTCCGCGCTGCCCGTGCTCAAGACGCTGTTCGTCACGCCCGCAACGGGCATCTCCGATCACGACTTCACGCTTGCGTTCGCGCTGTCGCCCGTCGCGCCGGGGCCGCTGCTGAACGTCGTACCGTTTCTCGGCTACCTGACCGACGGCTGGGTCGGCGCGCTGCTCGCGACGGCCGCGCTGTTCATTCCGTCGGGGTGCCTCGTCGTGTTTGCGCAGAACCATCTGTCCCGGCTCAAGCGCCATTCGCGCTTCGAGCACGGGATGCGCCTGCTGCGTGCCGCGACGACGGGTTTTCTCGTCGTCGCCGTCGTGAGGATCCTGTACCGCGAACCCGTCGATCCCGTTTACTGGCTGACGGGCGCCTTCGCGACGCTGTGCTTTGCGCGCTTCAAGGTGCCCGTCTATGCCGTGTACGGCACGGTCGCGGTTGCGTGCGGCGTGTGGCTGCTGGCCGCCGCGCGCTGAGGGGCGACCGCCGCCGCCCCGCCGGGTTCTACCGGCATTCGTCCCGCTCGCCCGTCCAGCCCGTCCTCAACCTGCCTGCACCGCGACCCGGCGTGCCATCCAGCGGGCGCGCAGCGCGTCGTAGGCGAGGTTGAAGCAGAACGTGTAAGGCAGGAAGAACAGCACGATGCCGAGGTCGAGCAGCAGCGCCTCGACGAGGCTCACGTTCAGCCACCACGCGGCTACCGGCACCACCATCGCGACGAGGCCGAGCTCGAACATGACCGCATGCGCGATCCGCATGCCGAGCGCGCGCTTCAACCCGGCCCGCCGCTCGAAGCGGTCGAACAGCGTGTTGAACGCCATATTCCACGCCATCGCAATCAGCGACACCATCACCGTCAGCACGCCGACGTGCGACACCGGCATGTCGAGCAGCCACGCACCGATCGGCGCACACAGCGCGATCGCGACCAGTTCGAACGTCAGTGCATGCAGCAGCCGTTCCGTCACCGTTTTATTGACCTGTTTCATGATTCCCTCCGATTCGTCTACTTCGTTCATGGCGGCCATTTTGATCGGCGTAACCGTATGAATCCAGTTTGATATCATCGGCTTTACCGATACATCGCCACCAGGAGCGCCGCATGCGCCACGCCCCCGAAGCCCTGCTCGCCTTCGCCGAAGCCGCACTGCTCGGTTCGTTCACGGCCGCCGCGCGCAAGCTCGGCAAGCGCCAGTCGACCGTGTCGGAGGCGATCGCGAACCTCGAGATCGATCTCGGCGTACAGTTGTTCGACCGCTCGACGCGCACGCCGACGCTGACCGACGCCGGGCGCGCGCTGCTGCCGCAGGTGCAGCGCGCACTCGAGGCCGGCGCGGCGATCGACCGCACGGCCGCGCGGCTCGCGCGCGGCGAGGAAGCGCGGCTGACGCTCGTCGTGTCCGATACGTACCAGTCGAAGCGCTACGAGGAAACGTTGATGGCGCTCGAACGGCGCTTTCCGGCGCTCGAGCTCGAATGCCAGATCGCCGAGCACGAAGACGTGCTCGACCTGATCCAGCAGGGGCGCGCGCAGCTCGGGCTGATGGCCGCGCGCGCGGCCTACCCGGCCGATATCGGCGCGGCGACGATTGCGGAGGAGTCGGAAATCGGGCTGTTCGTCGGCCGCACGCACGCGCTCGCCGAGTACGGCGACGCCGACGTGCCGCACGCCGCGTTGCGCGACGTGCGCGAACTGCGCCTCAATACCTATGTGAAAACGGAAGGCCGCGGCGCCGACGACCGGATCGTCGTCGGCACGCAGCACTGGCTGGCACCGAGCTACCTGATGCTGCTGGAGATGGCCGTGCTGGGGTTCGGCTGGGCCGAACTGCCGCGCTGGATGGTCGACCACTTCGCGCGCGATCGCCTGTGCGAGCTGCGCGCACGCGGCTGGCCGCGCCGCGTGCGGGTCGATGCGGTCTGGTCGCGCAACCGGCCGCTCGGCCCGGTCGGCTCATGGCTGCTCGATGCGATGCTGGCCGCGTAACGGCGTTTGCCGGCGTTTGCCGGCGTACCGGCGGCTGCCGCGGGCCAAGCGGCTCCGGTCGATCAGAAGCCGCGCGACAGCACCGCCGCGCCGATCGTGACGACGCCGAGCACGAGGTTCACGAGGACGAGCAGGCGCACCGTATTCACCGCGCGCGCACCGTCCGGCCACTTCTGCGCCTGCACCGCACGGCGGATGCGCGGGAACAGCGCGAACCGGATATGCCCGAAGATCAGCATCATCACGACGCCGAGCCCGGCCATCGCGTGCAGCGACCACGTCGCGTGTGCACCGCCGAATTCCATGAGCAGGAAGCCGCCGGACAGCAGGATCACGATCACGGAACCCGACACCCAGTTGAAGAAGCGGCCGAACACGCCTTCGATCAGCGGCAACCGAAGCTGCGGCGACAGGTCGGACAGCGCCGGACGCAGGCAGAAGTTGGCGAAGACCATCCCGCCCACCCACACGGCGACGGCCAGCAGATGAAGAAACAGCGCGACGGAGACAGCATGGGACATGACGGCAATCCTGTGAGGAGTTGGGTGCGGCGAACGGCCGCGTCGCACGCGGCATCGAGCGACGTTCGACCGGATTGTCGCTGCTCGGTTCAGACCCCAGGCGCGATTTCACACTATTTTGCAAGTTCCGCGTGACAGCGCCACGCTTGCTTACCCGAATCCCCCCTCCAAAAGAAAAGGCCGCACGTCCGCCGAAGCGGAGGTGCGGCCTTCGATCGCGGCCGAGCCGGACGATCTAACGGGCGCGGCGTCAGCCGAGCAGCGGACGCAGTTCGCTGACGACCTTGAGCTTCGTGTCCGGCGCGCGGCCCTTGCGTGCGCGCTTGCCGACGTGCGGCGCCAGCCCCGCATACGACAGCGTCTCGTCCATCGCCTTGCCGCCGCGACCGGTGCCGATCAGCACGACGCCGGCCGGATCGATCGCGAGCGCCTGAACGAGCGTTTCCTTGTCGTCGAGCGCCATCAGGATCACGCCGCGCCCGCCACCGGACAACGTCTTCATCTCGTCCATCCCGAACACGAGCAGGCGGCCGCCGCTCGACAGGCACGCGACCTGCGTGGCGTTCGGCAGCACGGGCATCGGCGCGAGCGGCACCGCGCCCGCATCGATCGTCATGAACGCCTTGCCGGCCTTCACGCGGCTCACCATGTCGCCGACCTTCGCGAGGAAGCCGAAGCCGTTGCTCGACGCGAGCAGCAGTTGCTGGTCAGCCGGCGCCGCGAAGTAGTGCATCAGGTGCGAGCCCGATTCGAGCTCGATCAGCGACGTGACGGGCACGCCGTCACCGCGCCCGCCCGGCAGCACCGACACGTCCACCGAGTACACGCGGCCGCTGCTGCCCCACGCGATCAGGCGGTCCGGCGTGCGGCACTGGAACGCCGCATACAGATGGTCGCCGGCCTTGAACGAGAAGCTTGCCGGGTCGAGTCCGTGGCCCTTCAGCGCACGCACCCAGCCCTTCTGCGACACGACCACCGTCACCGGCTCGTCGACCACCTTCGCCTCGAACGTCGCGCGCTTTTCCTGCTGGATCAGCGTGCGGCGATCGTCGCCGTACTGCTTCGCATCGGCCTCGATCTCCTTGATCATCAGCCGCTTCATCGCGCTTTCGTTCGCGAGCAGTTCCTCGAGCTTCGCCTTCTCGTCGCGCAGCGCTTCGAGTTCCTTCTCGATCTTGATCTTCTCGAGCCGCGCGAGCTGGCGCAGCCGGATTTCGAGGATGTCTTCCGCCTGCCGTTCGCTGAGACCGAACGCGCTCATCAAAGCGGACTTCGGCTCGTCCGACTCGCGGATGATGCGGATCACCTCGTCGATGTTCAGGAAGACGATCATCCGCCCTTCGAGGATGTGGATGCGGTCGTCGACCTTCGCGAGACGATGGCGGCACCGGCGCGTCATCGTCAGCTGGCGGAACTTCACCCACTCGTCGAGGATCGTGAGCAGGCCCTTCTGGCCCGGCCGGCCGTCGGCGCCGATCATCACGAGGTTCAGCGTCGCGTTCGATTCGAGGCTCGTGTACGCGAGCAGCGTGTTCACGAATTCCGTCTGGTCGATCGTGCGCGACTTCGGCTCGAACACGAGCCGCACCGCCGCTTCCTTGCCCGACTCGTCGCGCACCGCGTCGAGCAGGTCGAGCATCGCCTTCTTCGTGTTGAGCTGCTCGGGCGTCAGCGTCTTCTTGCCGAGCTTGAGCTTCGGGTTGGTCAGTTCCTCGATTTCCTCGAGCACCTTCTGGCCCGACGTGTTCGGCGGCAGCTCGGTGACGACGAGCTGCCACTGGCCGCGTGCGAGATCCTCGATCTTCCAGCGCGCGCGCACCTTCAGGCTGCCGCGGCCGGTTTCATAGGCCGCCGCGATTTCGGTGTCGCTCGAGATGATCTGGCCGCCGCCCGGAAAATCCGGGCCGGGAATCAGGTTCATCAGCTCCGCGTGCGAAAGCTTCGGATTGCGGATCAGCGTGACGGCCGCCGCCGCGACTTCACGCAGGTTGTGCGACGGGATTTCGGTCGCAAGACCGACCGCGATGCCCGACGCGCCGTTCAGCAGCACGAACGGCATGCGGCTCGGCAGCGTCTTCGGCTCCTCGAACGAGCCGTCGTAGTTCGGCATGAAGTCGACCGTGCCCTGGTCGATCTCGTCGAGCAGCAGCTTCGCGATCGGCGTGAGGCGTGCTTCGGTGTATCGCATCGCCGCCGCGCCGTCGCCGTCGCGCGAGCCGAAGTTGCCCTGCCCGTCGATCAGCGGGTAGCGCAGCGAGAAATCCTGCGCGAGACGCACCAGTGCGTCGTACGCCGACTGGTCGCCGTGCGGGTGGTATTTACCGAGCACGTCGCCGACCACGCGTGCCGATTTCACCGGCTTCGCGTCCGGGCCGAGGCCCATTTCGTTCATCGCGAACAGGATCCGGCGCTGCACCGGCTTCTGGCCGTCGCACACGTCGGGCAGCGCGCGGCTCTTCACGACGCTGACCGCGTAGCTGAGGTACGCCTGCTCCGCGTAGTTGCCGAGCGTCAGCGCTTCGGCGTCCGGTGCATCGGAGCTGGCGAAGAGATCGGAAGTGTTGTCGTCCATCTGAATTCCGTATTCGTAAGTGGCGTGAGGCCGGGCCGGGCGTCAGGCCCGGCCGCGCAGGTGTTCGGCTTAGATGTCCGCTTCGACGTCGTTGCCCTTTTCCTCGAGCCAGCCGCGCCGCGCGGCTGCTTCGCCCTTGCCCATCAGCATCGTCATCCGTGCGACGGTCGCCTCGTAGTCGAGCTCGCCGAGCTTCACCGGCATCAGACGGCGCGTGTCGGGGTTCATCGTCGTATCCCACAGCTGCTCGGCGCTCATTTCGCCGAGACCCTTGAAGCGGCTGATGCTCCATTGCGTCTCGCGCACGCCGTCCTTGCGCAGCTTGTCGAGGATCGCCTCGAGTTCGCCGTCGTCGAGCGCATAGAGCTTCTGCGCGGCCTTCTTGCCGCGCGCGGGCGCGTCGACGCGGAACAACGGCGGGCGGGCAACGCACACATGGCCGCGCTCGATCAGTTGCGGGAAATGCTTGAAGAACAGCGTGAGCAGCAGCACCTGGATGTGCGAGCCGTCGACGTCCGCGTCCGACAGGATGCAGATCTTGCCGTAGCGCAGGTTCGACAGGTCGACGCTTTCATCGGGGCTGTGCGGATCGACGCCGATCGCGACCGAGATGTCGTGCACCTCGTTGTTCGCGAACAGGCGGTCGCGCTCGGTTTCCCACGTGTTCAGCACCTTGCCGCGCAGCGGCAGGATCGCCTGGTATTCCTTGTCGCGGCCCATCTTCGCGGAGCCGCCTGCCGAATCGCCCTCGACGAGGAACAGTTCGTTGCGCGCGATATCTTCCGTCTCGCAGTCGGTCAGCTTGCCGGGCAGCACCGCGACGCCCGAGCTCTTGCGCTTCTCGACCTTCTGGCCCGCACGCGTACGCGCCTGCGCCTGCTTGATCACGAGTTCGGCGAGCTTCTTGCCGTGCTCGACGTGCTGGTTCAGCCACAGTTCGAGCGCCGGACGCGAGAACGACGACACGAGCTTCACCGCGTCGCGGCTGTTCAGGCGTTCCTTGATCTGCCCCTGGAACTGCGGATCGAGCACCTTCGCGGACAGCACGAACGACACGCGCGCGAACACGTCTTCCGCGAGCAGCTTCACGCCCTTCGGCTGCAGGTTGTGCAGTTCGACGAAGCTTTTCACCGCCTGGTAGAGACCGTCGCGCAGGCCGGATTCGTGCGTGCCGCCGGCCGGCGTCGGGATCAGGTTCACGTACGACTCGCGCACGAGCGAACCTTCCTCGCTCCATGCGACGACCCACGACGCGCCCTCGCCTTCGGCGAAGGTGTCGTCGCCCGAACGCGAATCGGCGAAGCGCTCGCCTTCGAACAGCGGGATCAGCAGCTCGCTGCCGTTCATTTCGTCGAGCAGGTAGCCGCGCAGGCCGTCTTCATATTTCCACGTCTGGCGCTCGCCCGACTTCTCGTTGACGAGCACGACCTCGACGCCCGGCAGCAGCACGGCCTTCGAGCGCAAGAGGCGCTGCAGTTCACCGAGCGGCAGGTTCGGCGAATCGAAGTACTTCGGATTCGGCCACACCTGCACGCGCGTGCCGGATTTCTTCTCGCCGCGGCCCGCGCCCTGTGTCGCGAGCGGTTTCACGACATCGCCTTCGGCGAAGCCGAGCTCCGCGATCTTGCCGTCGCGCCAGACCGTCACGTCGAGGCGCGTGGCCAGCGCGTTCGTCACCGACACGCCGACGCCGTGCAGGCCGCCCGAGAACGTGTAGGCGCCGCCCGCGGCCTTGTCGAACTTGCCGCCCGCGTGCAGGCGCGTGAATACGATCTCGACGACCGGCACCCCCTCTTCCGGGTGCATGCCGAACGGGATGCCGCGGCCGTCGTCCTCGACCGAGACCGACTGGTCGGCGTGCAGCGTGACCGTGATCTGCTTGCCGTAGCCGCCGAGCGCCTCGTCGGACGCGTTGTCGATGACTTCCTGGATGATGTGCAGCGGATTCTCGGTACGGGTGTACATGCCGGGCCGCTGCTTGACCGGCTCGAGACCCTTGAGCACCTTGATCGATGCTTCGCTATAGGCCGCGCTGGGTTTCTTCGTTGACATAGGCGCTGAATTTCGTCATTCATCGGGACGTTGTCCACACCTCGTGTGGATAACGTCGTGGACAAAACGTTGAGTTCCGTAAAAAAGCGAATCGAAACAACGGTGTGCTTGGACTGCTCCGAAAGCGGGCGCGCGGCGTGCGCTGCGCTGCCCGGGACGCGCGGTATTTTACTGGTTCCGCGTGGCACGCCAATCGCGGAATCGCGCGCGGCCGCCGGCCGCGCGACGTGTCATGCGTTTTACGCAGGCTTGCGCTTCGCCTCGAGCGTTTCCCACCGTTCGAGCGCGGCGAGCAATTCGTCGTCGATCGCCGCGAACCGCTCGGTCAGGCGCGTGCCTTCCTGCGGATCCTTCGCGAAAATCGAACCGTCTTCGAGACTGGCGTTGATCGTCTTCTGCTCCTCTTCGAGCGCGGCGATCTTCTCCGGCAGCGAATCGAGCTCGCGCTGCTCGTTGAACGACAGCTTCACCGTGCGTTGCGTGTTACGGCCCGCGGCACTTTTCGCCGGCTCTTCCTTGACGGGTGCGGCTTCCTTGACCGCGCGCTTCGCGGCTTCCTGCTGTGCGAGCTGATCCGCGCGCGCGCTCTGGATCTGCCAGTCGCTGAAGCCGCCGACATATTCGCGCCACTTGCCGTCGCCCTCGGCCGCGATCACCGACGTCACGACGTTGTCGAGGAACGCGCGATCGTGGCTGACGAGCAGCACCGTGCCGTCGTAGTCGGCCAGCAGTTCCTCGAGCAGCTCGAGCGTCTGGATGTCGAGGTCGTTGGTCGGTTCGTCGAGCACCAGCACGTTGGCCGGACGCGCGAACAGGCGCGCGAGCAGCAACCGGTTGCGCTCGCCGCCCGACAGCGACTTCACCGGCGAACGCGCGCGTTCCGGCGCGAACAGGAAATCGCCGAGATAGCTCATCACGTGCTTGCGCACGCCGCCGATCTCGACCCATTCGCTGCCGGGACTGATCGTATCCGCGAGGCTCTTTTCCTGGTCGAGCTGCGCACGCATCTGGTCGAAATACGCGACCTGCAGGTTGGTGCCGATGCGCACCGTGCCTTCGTCGGGCTTCAGTTCGCCGAGAATCAGCTTGAGCAGCGTCGTCTTGCCGGCGCCGTTCGGGCCGATGAAGCCGATCTTGTCGCCGCGCATCACCGTCGTCGAAAAACGATCGACGACCGCCCGGCCGCCGTAGCGCTTCGTCACGTCGGTCAGCTCCGCGACGATCTTGCCGGACTTCTCGCCCTGCGCGACATCCAGCTTCACGTTGCCCAGCGTGTTGCGGCGCTCCGCGCGATCGTTGCGCATCTGCACGAGCCGCGCGATGCGGCCGACGCTGCGCGTGCGACGCGCTTCGACGCCCTTGCGGATCCACACTTCTTCCTGCGCGAGCAGCTTGTCGAACTTCTCGTTTTCCACGCGCTCGATTTCGAGCTGCTGCTCCTTGCGCGTCTGGTATGCGGAGAAATTGCCCGGGTACGACAGCAGCCGGCCGCGATCGAGGTCGACGATGCGCGTCGCGACGCGGTCGAGGAACGCGCGATCGTGCGTGATGAACAGCAGGCCCGCGCGCTGCGCGACGAGCAGCTCTTCCAGCCAGCGGATGCCGTCGAAGTCGAGGTGGTTGGTCGGTTCGTCGAGCAGCAGCACGTCGGGCTGCAGCACCAGCGCGCGTGCCAGCGCGACGCGCTTCTGCATCCCGCCCGACAACGCATCGACGGGTGCATCGACGTCCGCCAGGCCGATCTGCGCGAGCGTCATCGACACGCGCGTGCGCCAGCTCCATGCGTCGTGCGCGTCGAGCGACGACTGCAGCACGTTCATCCGTGCGAGCAGTGCATCGTGCTCGGCGCCTTCGGGGATATCCGCGAGGCGGTGCGCGATCGCATCGTATTCTTCGAGCAGTTCGCGCGTGTGTGCGAGCCCCGATGCCACGGCATCGAACACCGTCGCGCCCGGCTCGAATTCGGGCTCCTGCGGCACATAGACGGTCACGAGTTCCTGCTGGCGCGTGACCAGCCCGTCGTCGGGCTTCGCGAGCCCGGCGACGATCTTCAGCAGCGACGACTTGCCCGCGCCGTTGCGGCCGATCAGGCCGACGCGCTCGCCGGCTTCCAGCGAGAAATCCGCGTGATCGAGCAACGCGACGTGACCGAACGCGAGCTGCGCGCCGGAAATGGAATAGAGCGACATGGGGAGACGGCGAAGAGAGAAATCGGAAGCGCCCATTGTACCGGTCGCGGGCGGCGTCACCGGTATGGCCGGATGGATAAGGCAGGCAAACGGGTTGGGAGACGGGTTGAACCGTGCTTTTGGCGGCAGGCAGGCGGCGTCCATCGAAGCGATTCGACGCGATGCGATGGCACACCGGGTGCGGCCGGCTTCCGTTAGCGAACACCGGCCGTGAATTCTGGGCAACAGGGCCCACGCCGACCGGATGCCTGCGGCCGGCCGATCGACCACTCCGCGCCGGACGCCTCGAGCGCCCGTACGCGGCACATACGCTTACTTCACGTTGACGTTGATCGTCGAGCTCATTTCGGGGCCGTACGAGCGGTGCGCGCCGTCGCCGAACTGCAGCGTCAGCGTGTGCGGGCCGGGCGGCAGCTTGATTTCGGTTCCGGTCTGGGCCTTGCCGAAGTGCAGCGAACGCTCGCTCGCGGGGATCACGTCGCCCTTCGGAATCGGCCGGCCGTCGATCAGCAGGTGATGATGGCCGGTATTCGGCGTCATGTCGCCGGCGGGCCGAAGCTCCATCCCTTCGAGCCCGAACTTCACGAGCACCGGGTTCGACACCGTCGCGCCATCGCTCGGCGCTTCGAAATACACGCGCGCCTCGGCCCGCGCCATCGTCGACACGGCCATCGCCGCCACACATACCGCACCTGCGATCCACTTTCTGTTCAGCATCGCATTCTCCTTATGATTGGACAGCCTCGGAAGCATACACCGCGCGCACGGCAGTCGTGTTTCAGCTGCGTTGTTCGCGATGCGTACGTTTAAAACGACGTTGCGGAGCCGTTCGGCGAAATTCCGGTACCATTGCGCCTTTCGTCCGCCGGCCAGGCCGCGGACGGCATCACCGGATTTCCATTTTCCCGAGCGCTACATGAGCGAAGTAACCGAATACCAGAGCTGGGTCTGCCTGATTTGCGGGTGGGTCTACAACGAAGCGGAAGGGCTGCCCGACGAAGGCCTCGCGCCCGGCACCCGTTTCGCCGATATCCCCGCGGACTGGCGCTGCCCGCTGTGCGATGTGGGCAAGGAAGACTTTGTTGTCGTCGATTTCTGATTCGCCGACTCCCTGATTTCTGATCGCGGCTGATTGCGCGATCGCGCGCGTCGGCGTGCATTCCGCCCCGCCGACGCGCCGCGCGTTTGTTATACTCTGCGCGCTGTCCACACCGCCGTCCGGTTCGCGTTTTTTGCGTTTCACCCGGACATGGCTCTCCCCGTAGTTCAATGGATAGAACAAGCGCCTCCTAAGCGCTAGATACAGGTTCGATTCCTGTCGGGGGGACCAGCCATCCTCATGGCCTCAACCACTTTCCCACGATCAAGTACCGCAGCGACGGCGACGAAAAGCGCCTGACGTAGAAGCTGATCGCGAAGCACAAGCATTCAACGCACACGCCAAATCAAAGCGTCTCACTCGGCAAACCGAGGGTTCCGTTCAAGTCGCGATCAAAGATCGTTGACTCTCGACATCAGCCCTAGTACACTTCGCGCCGCGGGGTGGAGCAGTCTGGCAGCTCGTCGGGCTCATAACCCGAAGGTCGTAGGTTCAAATCCTACCCCCGCAACCAATATCGAAGCCCGCTCTGCGAAAGCAAGCGGGCTTCTTGCTTTCCGGATGCACGGCTGCGTGTGCACTGACTGGCTGCACCGCACACGAATTGCAGAACATCCAGCCGCCAGCATCGCCTGCGACACACGATCGCATCCCACTCAATCGCCACGGCCCTGCGCCGGAGATTGCGTAGAATTCCGAACCTTCTCCAGCATCCGGACTCCCGCAATGATTCGAGCGATCGTGGCACTCGCCGCGCTTTCAGCGACGACCGGCACGGCTACCGCCGCCGACACCGTCACCGCGCCCGCAACGCAGCGCTATGTCAGCCCCGGCATCGCCAACATCACGAACGCAGCGGCACCGCACGCGGAAAACCCCTCCCCCGACTCACGCTGCCGTGAACTGGCCGCCGGCATCGATGCCGTCACGCACGCCCCCGACCGCGGCCAGAAGGTCGTGCGCGGGATGGGCCCGGACGGCAAGCCGCGCAACGAACTGCGCGCTTACGACAAGCGCGCCGATCTCGAAACCGAGCATCACCAGCTCGGCTGCCGATAACGAACGCAACACCGCCCGGTCGAAAACCCACGCCGGGCGTCGGCATTCACTCAATCACGCAATCACGCGTTCGCGCCACCATCGATCGTCAACCCCGTCCCGTTGATCGACCGCCCTTCCGGCCCGACCACGAACGCGACGAGCGCCGCCACGTCGTCGGCCTTGCCGTACTGCGGGATCGCCATCCGTGAGCGCTGCGCATCGGCATGCTCACCGCCGGCCGGGTTCATGTCGGTATCCGTCGACCCCGGATGCACGATATTGACCGTGATGCCGCGCGAACCGAGATCGCGCGCGAGCCCCTGCGTCCAGCCGATCAGTGCGGCCTTGCTCGCCGCATAGAGGCTCATCCCCGCATCGGGTACGCGCGTCGCGAGGCAGCTGCCGGTCGACACGATGCGCCCGCCCTCCCCGAGATGTCGCGCCGCCGCCTGCGACGCGACGATCACCGCGCGCACGTTCACATTCAGCGTTGCGTCGATATCGTCGAGCGTGAGGTCGTCCAGCGCGCCGGCCCTGAAGATCCCCGCGTTGTTGACGAGAATGTCGAGGCCGCCGAACGCCTCCGCAGCACGATCGACCGCGTCGCGCACGGCCACCGGATCGGCGCTGTCGGCCTGGATCGCGACGGCGCGGCGGCCCTGCGCCTCGATGCCGGCGACGACGGCCTGCGCCCGCCCGGCCGATTTCTCGTAGGTAATCGCGACGTCCGCGCCATCGGCCGCCAGCCGTTTCGCGATCGCCGCACCGATGCCGCGGCTGCCGCCCGTGATGAGTGCACGCTTGCCCTGAAGTCGGTTCATGTCGGTTCCTTTCCTCATTTATGTAACGACCGACACAGAATGTGGCAAGTTGCGCGACACAGTCAATTGATTTAATTTATCGATCGATACAGATATCTGCGAAGGAGCGGATGCAATGGCTGAACGGGGCCGACCGAGAAGCTTCGACAAGGAAGCGGCGCTGGAGCGTGCGATGGAGGTGTTCTGGCGCCTCGGCTACGAAGGCGCATCGATGACCGACCTGACGGCCGCGATGGGCATCGCGTCGCCGAGCCTGTATGCGGCGTTCGGCAGCAAGGAAGCGTTGTTCCGGCAGGCGCTCGACCACTACGGCGCTACGGAAGGACGGGAAATCTGGGGGGGTGTCGAACAGGCCGGCAGCGCGCACGACGCCGTGCGGAACTACCTGATGGATACCGCACGCGTGTTCACGCGGCGGTCGAAGCCGGCAGGTTGCCTGATCGTGCTGTCGGCGCTGCACCCGGCCGAGCGCTCCGATACGGTCCGGCAAACGCTGATCGCGATGCGCGAGCGCACGGTCGAGAACCTGCGCGAGCGCCTCAGGCAAGGTGTCGCGACCGGCGAGATCGCGGCGCAAGCGAACCTCGACGCGATCGCGCGGTACTACGTGACGGTCCAGCAGGGAATGTCGATCCAGGCGCGCGACGGTGCGAGCCGTCGCGATCTGGAGGGCGTCGCACAAGCCGCGCTGGCTGCGTGGCCAGCGCTCGTCGGTACAGGCGGCGCGTAGCGGCAGGACGCTACCGCCGCCCCGTTACGTCACTGCTTCGCCGCGTGCTGCACGTCCTTCGACGCATGCCACACGCGATAGCGCACGTCAAAGCCGTCCGGCACATAGACGACGAGCGGCAGGCGGCTGTTGTAGCGCAGCAGCTGGCCGTCGCCGCGCACCTGCACGAACCGTTGCTGCGGCGCCTGTCCCGGGCATGCCATCAGCGTCGATGCCGGCCCCTTCACGTCGGTGAGCTGGTAGTACGTATAGCCCCAGCCCTTCACGTCCTCGGCGGTCAGCTCGCCGCCGAACCACTGCTGGTTGCAGTCGGTCTGCAGCGTCTTGCCGATCATCAGCTCGACGCGCGCATCGCCTTCGTTCTCGAGCGCGGGCAGCGCGATCACGACGCGCTGCTGGCCGGCCGCTGCCTGCGGAAACATCTTGATCGACTCGGCCGTCACGGCAGGCGCCGAGGCAGGGCCGGCCACGCAAGCGGCGGCAGTCGTCACGCAGAAGGCAGCCAGTGCGGCCCGGATCGCGAATTTCATCGATGTACTCCTGAAAAACAAAATGAGCCCCGGATGCTAACACTTTCGTCGCAAGACCTTACGGCGCTGTAATTTGACGACACAATTGCAAACAGCTGGCAATCCCCTTGCGCGGTACTTATAGGGGAACCAACGGAGAACATCATGCTGAAGCTCATTGCTGCCGCCGGCGTCGCCACCCTGCTGGCCGGCTGCGTCGTCGCCCCGGACGCCGGATACGGCTACGGGCAGCCCTACTATTCCGCTCCGGGCTATGCGTACAGCCCGTCGCCCGTGTACGGCACGGTCAATATCTGGGGCGGCGGCGGTGGCGGCGGACGCGACTGGGATCGCGGCCGGCGCGACTACCATCGCTGGGACGGCGATCGTGGCAACCGCGGCAACGGCTGGGGGCACGGCGGCGGACACCGCGGTGGCGACTGGAACGGTGGCGGCGGTGGCGGCGGCGGCCATCGCCACTGACGCGCATTTGCAACCGTTTGTATCCGCGCACGGCCCGCCGACGGCCGACGCGTCACGCAGTTGAACGGACGGTCCCGCAAAAGACAAAGGCCCTCGCACGAAGCGAGGGCCTTTTGTCGTCCGGTGCGGCGAAGCGAACGGCGGCGGCGCCGACCGCTCACGCTTCGCGCGTCCGCCGGCTTACCAGCCGGCCGGCTGCGCGTAACCGCCCGACACGGGCGCGCCGCACACATACGCGCGCTGGTAGCGGTCGTAGCAATAGTTCGGGCCGTCGTCCTGGTACTGCGCCTGCTGGTAGGTCGGATAGGCAGGCTGCTGGTACGCGGGCGCCTGGTAGTACGTCGGCGGCTGATAGGCCGGTGCCTGGTACGCGGGCGCCTGATACGCGACGGGCGGATTCATCGCGGACGTCACGATCGCGCCCAGCACCGCGCCGCCGATCAACGCGCCAATCACGGCGCCACCGTCGCGGCCATGCGCGGACGCCGAACCTGCCACGGCAAGCGAACCGGCGAGGACACACACTGCGGCAATTTTTTTCATGATGGACTCCCACGCGAAGTGGTACTGGATGCGATGCATTGTGGCGGCTTGCGGCCGTAATAGATGCAGCAAGTGGTAACGCGCGATTACCGGCATCACGCCCATCGAAATGCGCCGTCGCCGTGCTACGATTTTCGGCATACAGGAGACGCCGTCATGCAGCCCGAAACCGCCCGCCGTTTCGATACCGAATTTGCCCCGCGCATCGCACAGGCAATCGCCGCCTTCTTCGCCGATCACGTGCTGACCGACGTCGTCCCGTATGGCGGTCACGGGCACCCGACGCGCGTGCAGATCCGCAGCGCGCCGCACGAGCACGTCAGCGGCTTCGACCATCCGCTGAACCTCGAGCTGACCTGGGACACTGACGAAATCGAGCGGCTGATGGAACCGGACGGCCGGCAACGCTTCGAGCACTACCTGGCCGCACTGCCGAAAAAGCTGGGCGCGTGGCAGGGCGCGCGCGACATCGATCTCCTGTCGCGCACGCAGGCCGACCCGCTCGTGCGGCTCGGCGGCCTCGACTTCGAAGGCTGAGTGCCGGCGTCGCGCCATGCGGCCCGGTGATACACTCGACCGGCCCCGCTCCGGTGCTGCTGCGCCGGCCGGGTCGCTCATCGCCGCCTCCACCCCTCCGCATGGTTGCGCACGCAACCGGCAACCGGGCGCGCGGACAACCACGCATCTGCTCCCGCCATGAACGCCGATACCGGCCTGCCGCTTCCGCAACGCTACTGGGCGATCGTCTGCGTCGCACTGGGCATCACGCTCGCCGTGCTCGACGGTGCCATCGCGAACGTCGCGCTGCCGACGATCGCGCGCGACCTGCACGCATCCGATGCCGCATCGATCTGGATCGTCAACGCGTACCAGCTCGCGGTCACGATCACGCTGTTGCCGCTCGCGTCGCTCGGCGAGCGCATCGGCTATCGCCGCATCTACATCGCGGGGCTCGCGCTGTTCACCGCGGCGTCGCTCGGCTGCGCGCTCGCCGGCTCGCTGCCGATGCTCGCGGTGATGCGCGTGATCCAGGGCTTCGGCGCGGCCGGCATCATGAGCGTCAACGCGGCGCTCGTGCGGATGATCTACCCGTCGTCGATGCTCGGGCGCGGGCTGTCGATCAATGCGATGGTGGTGGCGCTGTCGTCGGCGATCGGGCCGACGGTCGCGTCCGCGATCCTGTCGTTCGCCTCGTGGCCGTGGCTGTTCGCGGTCAACGTGCCGATCGGTATCGCCGCGGTATTCGGCAGCCTGCGTGCGCTGCCGTCCAACCCGTTGCACGATGCACCGTACGATTTCCCGAGCGCGCTGATGAACGCGTGCGTGTTCGGCCTGCTGATCACGGCCGTGGACGGGCTCGGCCACGGCGAAGGCCATGCGTACGTCGCGGCCGAGCTGGCCGTCGCGTTCGTCGTCGGCTACTTCTTCGTGAAACGGCAGCTGTCGCAGCCGGCGCCGCTGCTGCCGGTCGACCTGATGCGCATCCCGATGTTCGCGCTGTCGATCTATACGTCGATGGCGTCGTTCACGTCGCAGATGCTCGCGTTCGTCGCGCTGCCGTTCTGGCTGCAGAACTCGCTCGGCTTCTCGCAGGTCGAGACGGGCCTGTACATGACGCCGTGGCCACTCGTGATCGTGTTCGCCGCGCCGCTCGCGGGCGTGCTGTCGGATCGCTATTCGGCCGGCATCCTCGGCGGGATCGGGCTCGCGCTGTTCGCGGCCGGGCTGCTGTCGCTCGCGACGATCGGCGCGCACCCGGGCACCGTCGATATCGTGTGGCGGATGGCGCTGTGCGGTGCGGGCTTCGGGTTGTTCCAGTCGCCGAACAACCGCGCGATGCTGTCGTCGGCGCCGCGCGAACGCAGCGGCGGCGCGGGCGGCATGCTGAGCACCGCGCGCCTGACCGGGCAGACGCTCGGCGCCGCGCTCGTCGCATTGATTTTCGGGCTCGTGCCCGATCGCGGGCCGACGATTGCGCTCTATGTCGCCGCGGCATTCGCGGCGGTGGCCGCGGTCGTCAGCATGCTGCGCATCACGTCGCCACGGCCGGACACGGCGACCTGACACCACCGCTCGCCGCCCTCGAACCCGCGCGTCATTCGGCGTCGAGCGCGTCCATCACGAAGCGCACGCGCGCCTGCACGCTCTCGCGCGGCAATTCGATCAGCCGGTAGCCATACGACGTGTAGCACGCGACCATCGCGTCGTAGGTGCGCACGGCTTCCGAAAAATCCTGCCGGCGCTCGGTGTCCTGCGCATAGATATCCGGCCACGGCGGCGCGATGAACACGCGCCGGTGATAGCGGAAACGGCGGGCGGCGGCGTCCGCATGCGCGGGCACCGCGAGCCCCGTCAGCCGAAGATAGCCGACCACGTCCGGCACGCCGCGATCGAAGAACACGGGCCCGCGCGCGTCGCGTGCGAGATCGTACGAGCGCATCTCCCAGCTCAGCATCAGCTCGGCGAACGCGGCCGGATCGCGCCATGGCAACGCGTGGCCGTCGATCGCCATCTGGTCGCGAATCACGCCGCGACCGGCTTCCTGCGAGCGCGCGAAACCGGCGCCTTCGAGCGCGTCGAGCAACGTGCTCTTGCCCGAACCCGGACCACCGGTCACGACGAAGAAGCGGCGGGAGGCTTCTTCGGTCGCGTCGTCATCGGCAACGCCGGGCCCTTCCACGACCTCACGCATGCGCAACCCGCCGGCCCGCGCGCCGCGTGACCGACGCGGCAGCGGCGACACTGCGCAAATCAGCGACGAACGTATCGCGCCAGACCGACAGGTCGTTCACGCGCAACCGCGCGAGGTTTTCCTCGTGGCGCGCCTGCCGCTCCGCGAGCGGCATCGACAGCGCGCGCTCGAGCGCCTCGGCCATCTGCGACAGGTCGTACGGATTGACGAGGAGCGCACCGGTCAGCTCCGCCGCCGCGCCCGCGAACTCCGACAGCACGAGCACGCCCGGATCGACCGGATCCTGCGACGCGACGTACTCCTTCGCGACGAGATTCATCCCGTCGCGCAGCGGCGTCACGTAGCCGACCTGTGACATCCGGAAGAACGCCATCAGCAGGTTGCGCTCGTACTTGCGGTTCAGGTACTGGATCGGCGTCCAGTCGAGCTGCGAGAAGCGGCCGTTGATGCGGCCGGCCTCGCCTTCGAGCGTTTCGCGAATGTCCTGATAGGTCTTCACGTCGGAACGCGTCGGCGGCGCGATCTGCAGGAGCGACACGCGCCCCTGCCAGCCCGGCGCGTTCGCGAGCATCCGCTCGAACGACTGGAAGCGCTCGACGAGCCCCTTCGAGTAGTCGAGGCGGTCAACGCTCATCACCAGCTTGCGGCCGTCGAGTGCCTCGCGCAGCATCTTCACCGGCTTGCGCGCGCTGTACTGGACGGCCGCCTGCGCGATCGCGTCGGGATGCACACCGATCGGATAGGCAGCGACCTTCACGACGCGGCCATGCGCGTGCAGCATTCCGTCGTCGCTCGCCGCGCCGATCCCGCGCCGTTCGATGTAGTCGGTGAACGCCTGCTTGTCGGTCTCGGTCTGGAAGCCCGCGACGTCGTACGCGCACATGAACTTCACGAGTTCCTCGTGCGGCGGCACGAGACGCAGCATGTCGGGCGACGGAAACGGAATGTGCAGGAAGAAGCCGATCGGGTTCTTCACGCCGAGCTCGCGCAGGTAATGCGCGAACGGCAACAGGTGATAGTCGTGTACCCAGATCAGGTCGTCGGGGCGCAGCAAGGCGGCAAGCTGCTTGGCGAGCATCGCGTTCACGCGCAGATAGCCCGCGTACTCCTGGCGGTCGAACCGCGCGAGATCGCCGCGGTAATGGAACACCGGCCACAGTGTCGCGTTCGAGAAACCGCGGTAGTACTGATCGTAGTCGCGCCGGGTCAGCCCGACCGTCGCATAGGTGACGTTGCCGTCCCGCTGGATCGCGGGTTCGGTGTCGGGTGCGCCGACAATCTCGCCATTCCAGCCGAACCAGACGCCGCCCGTTTCCTTCAGCGCATCCATCACGCCGACCGCCAGGCCACCCGCGCTCGGGCGCGTGTCCTCGCCGGCGGCGACACGGTTCGATACCACGATCAATCTGCTCATGCGGCTTCCCCTCCCCGATTCGATTGGCTGGCGCGCGGCGCGCGCCAAGGCGGACACGGCTGCCCGAAGGCGGCCGTGCGGCGATTCAGACGTGAGCAATGCAGGTGTGAAAAACAGCGGCGGAATGCGGCGGCAACAACATCAGGCGTCCTGCTCCTGGCCGAGATCCCGCTGATAGTCGAGCCCTTCCGGGCGAGCACCGCCCTGGTTGTGATCGCCGTCGGACGGCGGCTCGCCGGGCGCGCCGGCAGGCGGTGCCGGTGGCGCGTCGGTCTGCGGACGCGAGCGGTCGGCCCCAGCTTCGGGCGGCCGAGGCGAAAACCGTTTCGAACGGCGCATGGCTGGGTGTCTCATGTGCGGCGCGGCCCGAGGCCGTCGTAGAAACCTTCCATAACTCAAAAGTCTAGGTCGCTTCCTTGCACGTCACGGTAACAATTGCCTTCAATTTGTAACGTTTCGACCCCTCTGGATTCATCTGTTCGACAATGGCGCCGCGCGCACGCGCGCAGCCTGCCGTCCGGCGATTTGTCAAAGCTTTGCAGTTTTCCTATGACAATTGCGAAACAATGACGCGGCATGACGGCGTGCATGCGACGCCGCTCACCCAGACAGGACTTGCACTCAGGGATGAACATTCGTTTCGAATCGCCGCGCCGGGCCACGCCGGCGCGCGTCGTGCTGGCCGCGATCGCCACGGCCGCACTGCTGTCCGGCTGCAACTCGCTGTACAGCGAGGGCGCGACAGCCGGCGCCGGTATCGCGGGCGCCGCGATCGCCTCCAAGGTCACCAACAACGCCGCCGTCGCGACGGGCATCGGCCTCGGCGCCGTCGCCGGCGCGCGCGCAGGCGTCCAGTACACGCAGCGCGTCGCACACCGTTACACACAGGAACAGATCGCGAAGGCCGCCGGCCCGCTCGAAGTCGGCGGCGTCGCGCCGTGGTCGACGCACCACTCGTTCCCGATCGAGGACGACGAGCAGGGTCGCGTGACGGTCAGCCGGATGATCAGTGTCGGCCCGCTCGACTGCAAGGAAATCGTGTTCGCGGTCGACACGCCCGCGAAAGCCGACAAGGCCGCGCAATCGGCGTTCTACGTCGCCACGATCTGCCGCGACGGCCCCGTGTGGAAATGGGCGTCGGCCGAACCGGCAACCGAACGCTGGGGCGCGCTGCAATGAGCGTCGCGCTTCGTATCGCGGCCATCGGCGCGCTGTGCGCGGCAACGGCCACGCTGTCGGGCTGCGGGTCGGTCGGCGCGGCGAGCGGCGCACTCGCTGGCGCGGCGACGGGCCTCGTCACCGCGAACCCGGCGGTCGGCGTCGGCGTCGGGATTGCCGTGCAGGCCGCGACCGACGAAGCCGTCAACCGCACGATGAAGCAGCTCCATCAGAACCAGCAGGACGCGATCGCGAAGGTGGTCGGCAGCCTGGCCGTCGGCGAAGTGAAGCCGTGGAAGGTGAAGAACACGCTGCCGCTGGAAAACGGCGAAGGCGAGGTGCGCGTCGCACGCGCTTATTCGACTCCGCTCGCGCTGTGCAAGGAATTCACGTTCTCGGTGAAGGATGGCGACAAGGCCGACTGGTATTTCGCGAATGCCTGCCAGCAAGGCACGCACTGGAAGTGGGCGTCGGCGGAACCGGCGGTCGACCGGTGGGGGAATCTGCAATAAGGACGCAGTGGGCTCCATGCATGCAGCCCGCCCTGCCGCCCTGGACCACGACGATCTGTCGTCGTGACATACGCGCGTGATGTCGCACGCCCTCCCCTTGATCCCGGCGGGCAGCACATCGTCCTCCGGACTCCGGAAAATCGACCCGGCTCAGCGGACGGCTTTCCCGATCAGATCGCTCAGGTAGCGTTCCAGCACGCTGAACCTGACGATCGACGCGTTCCGCCTCGTCGGATGCGGACTCGCCGCGGCCCTGACCTCGACTGGCAAATCATCCCTCAGCCACATCTCCGGAATCTGCAGCCTGGCATACGTTCCGCCCGCGATGTCCTCCAGAACCATGTGACCGCGCCACGGATACTCGCCGAACAACCCTGCCCGCGCGCCGACGAACATGAGAGCACGCTCCCCGACTTCCAGCGGCACGTTGCCCCAGGTCGGCGGACCGCCGACGAACTCGATCTCTGCTCCGAGATGGTCCTGCGTGATGCCCTTTCCGGCGGAATAGATGTGTTCGACCTTCGCATGAAAGACCTGCGGCCGTGGAGAATCGACAACGGATACGCGCACCAGATCGTACTGTTTCGCCGCGATGGCATACGGCCCCTTCTTCTCGCTCATGGGTGCCCTTTGGATCGCTGACGAGGGTCGAAGGCATCGAATCGCTGATGCAATCGATGGAATGCGTTGCACCAGCCTTCGGCTCCTTGCCGTCAACGTATCAGCGCATCAGCGATGCGCGTCGCAGGCAAACGTCCTGGTCGTGACAGACCCAGCGCCTTCTGCCCTGCCAATGAACCCGGCGCCCGTTGCCGGTGCCAGGGACAAGCCGCATTCGCATTGACTCGAAGCGGCCGAACGAAACCGCGAAACCGGCATTCAGGCGACAGGCGCCCGAATGCCTCGCCGACTTCAGGACTCGACGTCCTCGAGACTGAAAATCTCGGTCTGGTCGTTGTACGAAAAGATCTCGCCGTAACGGCCCCAGTCGATCACCGCGTCGAGCGTCTCCTCGGCCGCGCCGTCCGACAGGAAATCCTCCAGCTCCTGCTCGAAGCGCACGCGCGGCGCACGATGGCCCGGACGCTCGTTCAGCACCTTCTTGATCCGCGCGGCGAGCGGCACGTGCTTCAGCAGGTGATCCGCGAACATCAGCTTGCGCTCCTGCGTGCCGAATTCCGCGAACACGCGCCCCGGCGGCGTCAGGAACACGTCGCCTTCCCGCACGTCCGCGAAGCCGAGGTACTGCAGCACTTCGGCGATCGGGAACAGGTCGTCGACCTCGAGGTGCAACGTGCGTGCGATTTCCGGCATGTCCGCGCGACCGTGGTACGGCGCCATCGCGAGCGTTTCGATCAGGCCGGCCATCAGGTTGGTCGACACCTGCGGCAGCCAGCTGCCGAGCTCGAGCCCCTTCTTCGTCGCCTCGCCGGTCTGGCGGGCGGTCATCTTCGCGTAGATGTCGTCGACGAGCTTGCGGAACGCCGGGTCGAGACGGTTACGCGGATGCTTGAACGGCACCTTGATCTCGGCGATCACGCGGCCCGGATTCGACGACAGCACGAGGATCCGGTCGCACATGAACACGGCTTCCTCAATGTTGTGCGTGACGATCAGCACCGACTTGATCGGCATGCGGCCTTGCGTCCACAGGTCGAGCAGGTCGGTACGCAGCGTTTCGGCGGTCAGCACGTCGAGCGCGGAGAACGGCTCGTCCATCAGCAGGATCGTCGGATCGACAACGAGCGCACGCGCAAAGCCCACGCGCTGGCGCATGCCGCCCGACAACTCGCGCGGGTACGCGTTCTCGAAGCCGTCGAGACCGATCAGGTCGATCGCGGCGAGCGCACGCTCGCGCCGCTCGCGTGCGCCGACGCCAAGCGCCTCGAGGCCGGCTTCCACGTTCTGCAGCACGGTGAGCCACGGGAACAGCGCGAAGGTCTGGAACACCATCGCGACACCCTCGGCCGGGCCACGCAGCGGCTGGCCGAGATAGGTCACTTCGCCACCGGTCGGCTCGATCAGCCCGGCGATGATGCGCAGCAGAGTCGACTTGCCCGAGCCGGAACGGCCAAGCAGCCCGACGATCTCGCCTTCGCGCAGCGACAGGTTCGCATCGTCGAGCACGAGCAGTTCGCCCTGCGTCTTGTTGAAGCCGCGACAGACGTGATCGACGCGCAGGATTTCCTCACCGAGGCGCGGCGGCTGGTTCGTCTGGACGGGGGCGTTTACAGCATTCGGATTGTGCATCGCGTTTCGCTCTCAATCGGTCTCAGTCGAGCCGCAGCTTCGCTTCGGCGAAGGCATACAGCGGACGCCACAGCAGGCGGTTGAACAGGGTAACGAACAGGGACATCACGGCGATGCCCAGGATGATCTTCGGAAAATCGCCGGCGGCGGTGGTCTGCGCGATATAGGCACCGAGGCCGTGCGCCTCGATCTTGGTATTGCCCCACTGCACGGCTTCCGACACGATGCTCGCGTTCCACGCGCCGCCCGATGCGGTGATCGCACCGGTCACGTAGTAAGGGAAGATGCCGGGCAGGATCGCCTGCCGCCACCACTGCCAGCCACGGATGCGGAAGTTCGTCGCCGCTTCGCGATAGTCGTTCGGGTAGGACGTCGCGCCGGCAATCACGTTGAACAGGATATACCACTGCGTACCGAGCACGATCAGCGGCGACAGCCAGATATCGGCGTTCAGGTGGAAGCGCGCGATCACGATCACGAACGCCGGGAACAGCAGGTTGGCCGGGAACGCCGCGAGGAACTGCGCAAGCGGTTGAAGCTTCTCGGCGAGCCGCGGGCGCAGCCCGATCCACACGCCGACCGGCACCCAGATCACGGACGCGATCGCGATCAGCACGGCCACGCGCAGCAGCGTGATGAGCCCGAGCACGAGCACGTGGCCGACCTCGGCCAGCGTCACGCCGGTCGACACGAAGCTGACCACGCGCCACACGACATAGGCCGTACCGATCAGCACGAGAATCGCCCACGCAATGTCGACCGTGCGCGACGCCTTCTTCTCGACACGCGGCAGCGAGAAACGCATCGCGCCCGACAGCGGCAGGCGCAGCGGAATCCGCGCGGCCTTCGCGAAGAACCAGCCCGCCGGCACCAGCAGTTGATGAATCAGGCGTGTGCGGCGCACGAGGTCCAGCAGCCACGACTCCGGCGCGTTGCCCGAGCTGGTGTTCTCCATCCGGAACTTGTCGGCCCACGCGACGAGCGGGCGGAACAGGAACTGGTCGTACGCGAGGATCACGACCGACATCGTGAGGATCACCCAGCCGATCGCGCCGAGGTTCTTGTCCGAGATCGCCTGCGCGAGATACGCGCCGACGCCCGGCAGCGTGATCGTCTGGTTGCCGACCGTGATGGCCTCCGACGCGACGACGAAGAACCAGCCGCCCGACATCGACATCATCATGTTCCAGATCAGGCCCGGCATCGAGAACGGCACTTCGAGCTTCCAGAAGCGCTGCCAGGACGTCAGGTGGAAACCGCGCGACACTTCGTCCAGGTCGCGCGGCACCGTGCGCAGCGACTGGTAGAAGCTGAACGTCATGTTCCACGCCTGGCTCGTGAAGATCGCGAAGATCGCCGCGAGCTCGGCGCCGAGCACGCGGCTCGGGAACAGCGCGAGGAAAAACGTGACCGTGAACGAGATGAAGCCTAGCACCGGCACCGACTGCAGGATGTCGAGGATCGGGATCAGCACCATGCCGGCACGCCGGCTTTTCGCGGCGAGCGTGCCGTAGACCAGCGTGAACACGAGCGACGCGACCATCGCGGCGAGCATCCGCAGCGTGGTGCGCAACGCGTATTCGGGCAGGTTCGACGGGTCGAGCGAGATCTTCTGCGTCTGCAGGGTGCCGATCGGCGCCATCGTTTCGTGGAAACCGACGACCGCCATCGCGATCAGGCAGATGATCAGCGGAAACGCGATGAAATCCCACCGGTTCGGCAGGACGCGCCACGCGGACGCGTTGGCGGTCCGGTTCGGATTGAAGAATCCGACGTCCATCAGGCGCCCTCCCCGGTAAGGCCGAACGAAGCCGGCAGTCGATGTTGATTCATGGCAAAGCGCACGGGTGCGGTAATTCGATTGACTGACGATCGCGCGCGAGCGCGGGGCGCCGTGCGTGCATGCGCTGCCGCGCCCCGGACGAGTCGGCCCGCGACGGCACGACACTACACCAACCTGTATTTCAGGTACAACCGTCCGGGAACGGCGCAGGCGTCGCACGGATCGTGCCTGGCGCGTGGGTGGATGGCGGGTGCGCGGGTCGAGCAGCCCGGCCGCAGTCTTTCGGCCGGCATGCAGGCCCGAATTATGCCGTGATCCGGGCCGCCCGGGAACCCGCCAGCCGCACGCGCATGCAAACCATGTCGGGCGTCACCAGCCGGATACGACTATGCGGGTATGATCAGGGCTGGCCCTTGGGGTCTGTTGCGGACGGTCCGACGGCAACGCATGCGCGTGCCCGATGTCAACAGGCCCTGGGGATCGATCGACGAGCGGGAGGAAAGGGAATGGCAGGAAACTTGGTGATCGTCTGCCGCGATCAGGATGCCGACGCGTTCTACGAACTGATGCAGGAGTACGGGTCGTTCCAGACGCGGCTGTCGTCGACGGCGTGGTACCTGAACATGAACGTCGTGCCTGAATCGCTGCAGGAGGAAATCCTGGAGCGCCTCGGCCGGTATACGACCGTCTACATCTTCGAGGCCACCACCGTGACCTACAACACCATCGACAGCAACGCGGCCGAGACGCTCGGCACGCTGTTCGAATGATGCCACGCGGCGCCAGCCCGGCCGGGTTGGCGCCGCAGCCGCTTATGCGGCCTGTGCGTGGGGTTCGTCCTTCGGCACGACCTCGAACGGGAACGTCATCGCGACGCGCAGGCCACCTTCGGGGCGGTTGCCGATGTCGCACGCCCCGCCCAGCCTGAGTACGAGCCGCTCGACGATCGCGAGCCCGAGCCCGCTGTGGCCGTTCCCGCCGCGCGCGGGGTCGAGCCGCACGAACGGCCGCGTGGCCGCCGCGAGGTCGCGCGGCGCGATCCCGCCGCCACTGTCGCTGACCGACAGCACGTAGCCGGTCGGCGTGCGCGCCGTCTCGACGAGCACGGGCGGCGCACCGTACGCATGCGCGTTGTCGAGCAGGTTCGACAGGATCCGGTCGAGCGTCGCCGTCGGCAGCCGGAAACCCGGATCGGCGTCGAGCCGCGTCTGGACCGTCGGCGCGTTCGGCGCGACCGCGCGATAGCTGCGCGCGATCCGCTCGCACGCCTGATCGACCGGCACCGGCTCGCTGCGATCGGACCCGCCGTGCGCAAACACCAGGAATTGATCGACGATGTGCGACATCGAATCGACATCGCGCACGACGCCGTCGCGCAACCGGACGTCGTCCATCATCTCCGCCCGCAGCCGCATCCGCGCAAGCGGCGTGCGCAAATCGTGCGCCACGCCCGCGAGCATCACCGCGCGGTCGCTCTCGGCCTGCGACACCTGCTCCACCATCTGGTTGAAGCCATGCGTGAGCTGGCGCA
>NZ_JAAGPE010000393.1:0-7108 GCF_017104605.1 Burkholderia sp. Ac-20384
TATTCGCCGCGCGCGACACCGAGGCCGGCGCGTGCATCGCCGAGCGTGCCGGACACCCAGACGTCGTCGCCGTCGCGCGCGGCGTCGCGGCGCAGCGCCGCGTCGGGTGAGACTTCGCCGAAGACGGTCACGCACAGGTTCAGCGGGCCGCTCGTCGTGTCGCCGCCGATCAGCTCGCAGCCGTAGCGCTCGGCGAGTGCGAACAGCCCGTTGCTGAATGCTTCCAGCCACGCGGCGTCGGCCCGCGGCAGCGCGCACGCGAGCGTGAACGCGCGCGGCTCGGCGCCCATCGCCGCGAGGTCGGACAGGTTGACCGCGAGCGTCTTGTGGCCGAGCGCGTCGGGCGCGACGTCGGGGAAAAAGTGGCGGCCTTCCACCAGCATGTCGGTCGAAATGGCCAGCAATTTCCCGGATCGGGGCGTGATCAACGCGCAATCGTCGCCGATGCCGAGTGTCGACGCACGGGCGCCCTGCGCGGCGCGGCGCGTGAAGAAGCGTTCGATCAGCGAAAACTCGGAGAGGGCGGCTGGCACGGCGGATGGATCCGAAACGTTGGAAGGAACGGCATTGTACGAGGCGAACGGCGGCGTTCCTGCACCGTTCAGTACAATTTTGTCGCGGCTGTTGCACCCGAATCGCCGGTCTGGCGGCCGATGATTGGCGCTACAATGCCGTCGAAGAGTTATTCTAATCCGCCCGCCAAGAGACACATGTCTACCCAAGCCTCCTCCAAAGCCAAGCTCCGCGAAGCCGCGCTCGACTATCACGAATTCCCGACCCCCGGGAAAATCGCGATCGCCCCGACCAAGCAGATGATCAACCAGCGCGACCTCGCGCTCGCATACTCGCCGGGTGTGGCGTACGCGTGCGAGGAGATCGTCGAGAATCCGCTCAACGCGGCACGCTTCACTGCGCGCAGCAACCTGGTCGGTGTCGTCACGAACGGTACGGCGGTGCTCGGTCTGGGCAACATCGGCCCGCTCGCGTCGAAGCCGGTGATGGAAGGCAAGGCCGTACTCTTCAAGAAGTTCGCGGGCATCGACGTGTTCGACATCGAGCTGAACGAGTCGGATCCGCACAAGCTCGTCGACGTGATTGCCGCACTGGAGCCGACCTTCGGCGGGATCAACCTGGAAGACATCAAGGCGCCGGACTGCTTCATCGTCGAGCGCGAAGCGCGCAAACGGATGAAGATTCCGGTGTTCCACGACGACCAGCACGGCACCGCGATCGTGGTGGCCGCGGCCGTCACGAACGGGCTGAAGGTCGTCAACAAGGACATCAAGAAGGTCAAGCTCGTCGCGTCCGGCGCGGGGGCGGCCGCGCTCGCGTGTCTCGACCTGCTGGTCGACATCGGCCTGCCGATCGAGAACATCATCGTGACCGACCTGGCGGGCGTGGTCTACAAGGGCCGCACCGAGCTGATGGATCCGGACAAGGAGCGTTTCGCCCGCGAAACGGAAGCGCGGACGCTGGCCGAAGTGATCGACGGCGCGGACATCTTCCTCGGCCTGTCGGCTGCCGGCGTGCTGAAGCAGGAGATGGTGAAGGGCATGGCCGAGCGCCCGCTGATCCTCGCGCTCGCGAACCCGACGCCGGAAATCCTGCCGGAACTCGCACTCGAAGTGCGCCCGGACGCGGTGCTGGCCACGGGCCGCACCGACTACCCGAACCAGGTCAACAACGTCCTGTGCTTCCCGTTCATCTTCCGCGGCGCGCTCGACGTCGGCGCGACGACGATCACGCGTGAAATGGAAATCGCGGCCGTCAACGCGATCGCCGAGCTCGCGCAGCACGAGCAAAGCGACATCGTCGCGACCGCGTACGGCATCCAGGACCTGTCGTTCGGGCCCGAATACCTGATTCCGAAGCCGTTCGATCCGCGCCTGATCGTGAAGATCGCACCGGCCGTCGCGCAGGCCGCGATGGACGGCGGCGTCGCGACGCGCCCGATCGAGGACATGGAGGCGTACCGCGTCCACCTGCAGCAGTTCGTGTACCACAGCGGCACGACGATGAAGCCGATCTTCCAGATTGCGCGCGCCGCGCCGGAAGAGAAGAAGCGCGTTGTGTTCGCGGAAGGCGAAGAAGAGCGCGTGTTGCGTGCCGTTCAGATCATCGTCGACGAAAAGCTCGCGAAGCCGGTCCTGATCGGCCGTCCGTCGGTGATCGAGCACCGTATCCAGCGCTACGGCCTGCGCCTGACGCCGGGCACCGACTTCACGGTCGTCAACACCGAGCACGACGAGCGCTACCGCGACTTCTGGCAGACGTACTACAAGATGATGGCGCGCAAGGGCATCAGCGAGCAGCTCGCGCGGGTCGAGATGCGCCGCCGCACGACGCTGATCGGCTCGATGCTGGTGAAGAAGGGCGAAGCGGACGGGATGATCTGCGGCACGATCAGCACCACGCACCGCCACCTGCACTTCATCGACCAGGTGATCGGCAAGCGCCCGGGCTGCAGTGTGTACGCGGCGATGAACGGCCTCGTGCTGCCGGGCCGCCAGATTTTCCTCGTCGACACGCACGTGAACGTCGATCCGACCCCGGAAGAGCTGGCCGAGATCACGATCATGGCGGCGGAAGAAGTGCGTCGCTTCGGCATCGAGCCGAAGGTCGCGCTGCTGTCGCATTCGAATTTCGGCACGAGCAACGCACCTTCGGCGAAGAAGATGCGCGATACGCTCGCGATCCTGCAGGAACGTGCACCGGAGCTGAAGGTGGACGGCGAGATGCACGGCGATGTCGCGCTCGACGCGGCGCTGCGCAAGGAAATCCTGCCGGAATCGACGCTGGAAGGCGAAGCGAACCTGCTGATCCTGCCGAACATCGATGCCGCGAACATCGCGTACAACCTGCTGAAGACGGCTGCGGGCAACAACATCGCGATCGGGCCGATCCTGCTGGGCGCTGCGCAGCCGGTGCACGTGCTGACCGAATCGGCGACCGTTCGCCGCATCGTCAACATGGCGGCGCTGCTGGTCGCCGACGTGAACGCCACGCGCTGAGCCAAAACGAACGCGCCACGCCGGTCGAACCGGCGTGGCGCGTCAGGCAAAATTGTAAACAAAAGCAAAAAAGCGGCGTGCCCGCAATGGGCACGCCGTCGGGCAGGGCGCAAACGCGCTTCCCGCAAGCAACGTCAGCATCTCTCTCCACTCAGCGTAGCAGCGTGGCAAGGAGGCAGAGTCTTGCCACGCCAGAGATGCCGCTCGCATTTTATCCTATGTAAGATAAATGTAGTGTGATTTCGGTAAAAAATGCGCAATTCCGGGTATCACTGGCCTTTCGATTCCCAAACGGACATTGATTCGCGCGGCCAATAACGCTACGCTAACGCCTTTGTTGGTCGTCAACTACTTGATTTAACAGCGGGAACCCTGGTTCATGGCACGCAAGTGGCTCCGCAACGGCGCGCTCGCGTCCGTCTTCGCGATGTTCGCGATGGGTATCGTCGGCACGCCGACGGGCAGTCTGGTTTCCGCCGCTTACGCACGGGAGGCCGTTCCGGCCGACGTGGCGGCGAGCGGGCTCGATACGATTCCGACCGCCCGTCTTCCGCGCGAGGCCGTGACCACGCTGGGCCTGATTGGCGCCGGCGGCCCCTATCCGTACGAGAAAGACGGCGTCGTGTTTGGCAACCGCGAGCGGATCCTGCCAAAAGCGAAGCGCGGCTACTACCATGAGTACACGGTACCGACGCCGCGTGCCCGCAATCGCGGTGCGCGCCGGATCGTCTGTGGCGGTCCATTGCGCCGGATTGACAACTGTTATTACACGGGCGACCACTACAGCAGTTTTAAACGTATTGTTGAATGACTTCGGGACGAATGGCATGAGCGACTCCATCTACGCGCACGAAACGGCGGCGGCGGAACTGTTCGCGTCCGGCGACGGCAATCTGTTTCAGCGCGTGATCCAACTGCACGCGGCGGCGCAGGCTGGCGGCACGCCGGAGCAACAGGAAGCCGAGCCCGGGCTTTCATCGAACGAGGAGCCTATGAGCCTTTTCACGACCGTGCGACCCAATCTCGTGCAATCGATCCGCGCGTTCCGCGTGCAGGATCTTGCCGACGAAGCCAGCCGGCTCGGCCAGCATTTCCTGTATGCGTTTTGCGGTGCCGCGCAGTCGAAGCAGGAAGTGATGGAAACGATCGCGACGTCGTTCCTGTTCCCGAAGCATTTCGGGAAGAACTACGACGCGCTGTACGACTCCCTGACCGACCTCGTCGCGAAGGCCGGCGCGCAGCCCGGTTTCGTGATCGTCCTCGACGGGCTGCCGATCGCGCAGAAGTTCGACAAGGAAGGGCGCGAGACGCTGCTCGACGTGTTCCGCGAGGCGGCCGAATTCTGGGCCGAGCGCAAGGTCGCGTTCCGCGTGTTCTACTCGTTCGCGTAAGCGCACGTCGGCCGGCGGCCGATCCGGCGAACACCCGACAAAAGCCCGCTTCGAGCGGGCTTTTTTGCGTCCGCACGTTCCGTGCTCGCCGCATCTGACCCGACGAAAGCCTTTCATCGCCCACTTTTTTCCGCGACAATCGGTCAGCCCGGCCGCAGCCGTCGTGCCGGGCGCACAACATCAATCATTCGAGAGAGGGCCGTTTTCCCATGACCGCTACCCGATTCGTGGCGCACACCCGCGCGCGCCGTCCGCTCGTGCACGCGTTGGCCGCGTGCGCACTGTCGCTCGGTATCCCGCTGGCGGCGCACGCCGCGTCGCTCACCCCCGAACAGACCGTCGACGTTTATCTGGGCGCCATCGTCAACAACGACGCGGCCAAGGTCGAGCAATTCAACGCCGCGGTGCGTGCGACCGCCGAGCCGAAGGATGCCGAAAACATGGTGCTGCCGGCCAATATGTACGGCGAGATGCGTGAACAGATGCTCGGGCAGATGCTCGCGTCGATGCCGGATTCCGGGCGCAAGGCGCTCGCGCCGTCGCTCGACTCGATGCTGGTCGCGTACACGGGCGCGCTGCAGCGCTCGCAATGCAAGGCCACCGGCGTGAAGCGCGCGCCGCGGGCAGGCGGGAAGGGGCAGGAACTCGCCACGGTCGATTTCGAGTGCAAGGTGGCCGACGTGACGCCGCCGGGCGACGAGGCCATGAAGGCCGGCAAGGACGCGAAGACCGACCAGCAGCGCTTCGCAGCGGCCAAAACGATGTTCACGGGCGTGGCGCGCGCGTTCAACGACGCACCGGTCAGCCGGCGCATCACGGGGCAGGTGGAGATGGTCGGTTCGGACAGCAAGGGCTGGACGACCGACAGCCCGGAAAGCCTGCTGAAGCCGGTCGTCGACGCGTTGTTCGGCCCGGTTGTCGCGGCGGTTGCCGCCAGCCAGCAATGAGGCTGTCACGCCAGCCCGATCGATTCGACCCCTTGATGACCCGACCGATGAGCGTTTCCCTTCATGCGCGCAGCGGCGCGCGTTTTCCGTGGTTGCGCGCCACCCGCGCGGCCGTGCTGTCCGTGTTCATGGCGACTGGTGCCGCGCACGCGGCGGTGCTGACGCCCGAGCAGACCACCAACCTGTATCTGGGCGCCTTCGTCAATGGCGACGTCGCGAAGGCGGTGCAGTTCAACGATGCCGTGCGCACGCGCTTCGACGGCAAGGACGCGCTCGACGTGGCGGCCTTGTCGAAGCTCGGCGACGAGACGCACGAGCGCCTGGTCACCGGCTTGCTGTCGAGAATGCCGCCCAAGTCCCGCGACGCGTTGCGCGGGCCGATCGGCGCGGCGATCACGTCGTATCAGCAGGGGCTGGCCCGTTCCGAATGCAAGGCCACCCGTTCGACGCAGAAGCCCAACGAATACGTGGAGGATCAGTCGATCGCGACGGTCGATTTTTCGTGCCGAGTCGTGGACATCGAGCCCGGCGTGAAGGCGCTGAAAGAGAAGCTCGGCAATCCGCGCCTGAAGACCAACAAGGCGCTGACGGCTTTCATTTCGGCGTATTTCTCGGGCATCGCGAAAATCTATGACGAGGCGCCGATGGGTCGCACTGTGACGGGGCAGATCGATCTCTACGGCAAGGACGAGCGGGGCTGGCTCACGGGTTCCCCGGGCGATGTGCTGCCCCCGCTGGTCGACGCGTTGCTCGGTCCGATCAGTACGCCGGACGGTCAGGCCGGCCAGTAAGCGGCGGCATCCCGGCGGCCGGCGCACCTCACCGGCGAGCCGTGCCTGCGAACAGGGAGCGAACGATGAAGATCTGCATGCGAGGGCTGCTGGTAGGCGTCGCCGTGATATCGATGTGCGGCACGGTCGTTGCGGATACCGTCGCCACCGGGCCCGCCCTCGTGCCGGCTTCGACGACGGCGCATGCGGCCGTCGAACGGTTGCTGGCCGACCTGCGCACGCACTCGACACCCGACCGGTACGCGGCGGTAGCCGGCGCGATTCACACGTCGCCGGCGCTGGCGGCGCAACTGGACGAGCTGGTCGGCGCCGGCCTGCTGACGCGCATTGCGGTCGACAGCGGCGAGCCCGCGCTCGGCAGGACGACCGGCGCGTTGCGCAACGGGAGCGTGTGGATCCTGACGCCGGCGTTCGTCGCGAACCAGGCGCCGCGGCGCCTGTTCGACGTCGTGCAGGAGGACGACATCCTGCCGGACAACATGGTGTTCGCGCTCGGCTACATGGCATGGCGCGCGAAGCACGATGCCGACGTGAGCCGCGCATCCGGGGCGCTGCGGGCGTCGGACGACAGCGCGGACGCGAAGAAGCAGCGATGGATCGACCTGAATATGCGGATCGACGCCGGCGGCTTCATCCAGGGCTGGAACGACACGGTGGATGCCGCGGCGTTTCGGCATGACGGCCGGCCGATCAGCATCGTACAGGCCGTGCAGATGATGATGAACCTGCGCTATCGCGGCCCGCTGATCAAGGCGATCCAGGCAGCGCCGCCGGCGCGCAAGCTGCGGATCACCGGGCCGGCGCTCGAGCCCGATGCAGGCAACCTCGACGCGCTGGTGTCGGCGCTCCAGAGCGCTCCGGTCATCGACATCGAGCCGTTGAACGCGGCTCGCTGACGCGCGCCGGCGTCATGCGTCGACGCGTGCCCGGTCGCGCGTCGCCATCACCATCCGCCCCAGCGCGCCGCG
>NZ_JAAGPE010000394.1:0-7166 GCF_017104605.1 Burkholderia sp. Ac-20384
GCCCGCGCTGAACGAACACGCCGCCCGGGTGTTCGCCGACGCGGACGCCAACGACCGCGACCACGACACGCGCCGGGACTGACCGGCGTCGCAGCCGCCAGCCGTGCCGCTCGCCCGACGGCGCCGCACGGCCATGCACGACCATTCGAACACCACGCCGGGCCCCGCACGGGCGCACCGGCTGAAAAGGAGACGCATCATGCTTGCATGGATCGGCGCGATCGCCATCGTCGCGCTGTTCGGCCTGATCATCACGAAACGGCTGTCGCCGCTCGTCGCACTGATCGTCGTGCCGGTGGCCGCGTCGCTCGCGGCCGGTTTCGGGCTCGCGACCGGCAAGTTCATCGTGCACGGCGTACAGAACATCGGCCCGATCGCCGGGATGTTCGTTTTTGCGATTCTTTTTTTCGGAATCCTCAACGACGCCGGCATGCTCGACCCGATCATCGCGGGCGTGCTACGCGTGATCGGCTGTCATCCGCCGCGCATCGTGATGGGCTCGGCGCTGCTCGCGCTGCTGATCCATCTCGACGGCTCGGGCGCCGTCACGTTTCTCGTCACGCTGCCCGCGATGATGCCGCTCTATACGCGGCTCGGGATGGATCGCCGCATCCTCGCGTGCGTCGCGTCGATGGCGGCCGGCGTCAATTTCCTGCCGTGGGTCGGGCCAATGCTGCGCGCGTCGGCGGCGCTGCACATTCCCGGTTCCGCGATCTTCATGCCGATGATTCCGGTACAGATCGTCGGGCTCGTGTTCGTGTTCGGCACCGCCTACATGCTCGGCGTGCGTGAGGCGAAACGGCTCGGGCTCGATCGTGCCGGTGCGGCGTCGCTCGCGATCGCGCCGCGTGCGCTGACCGACGCCGAGCGCGCATTGCGCCGGCCGGAACGCTTCCGGATCAATGTCGTGCTGACGCTCGTCGTGCTCGTCACGCTCGTGTCGGGCATCGTCGACCCGATGGTGATGTTCATGCTCGGCACGGTCGCCGCGCTCGTGATCAATTACCCGGACGTGCAGGCGCAGCGCGAGCGGATCGACGCGCATGCCAAGGCCGCGCTGATGATGGCGAGCGTGCTGCTCGCGGCCGGCGCGTTCACCGGCATCATGTCCGGCACCGGGATGCTGAAGGCGATGGCCGACGTGGTCGTCGCACACGTGCCGGTCGAGCACGCGCGCCACATGCCGTTCGTGCTCGGGTTGCTGTCGATGCCGCTCAGCCTGCTGTTCGACCCCGATTCGTTCTACTTCGGCGTGCTGCCGGTGCTCGCGGAAAGCGCGAAGCTGCTGGGCGTACCGCCGATCCAGATGGCGCAGGCAGCACTGCTCGGCCAGATGACGACGGGCTTCCCGGTCAGCCCGCTCACGCCCGCGACGTTCCTGATCGTCGGCCTGACCGGCGTCGAGCTCGCCGAGCACCAGAAATTCACGATCCCGTTCCTGTTCGCCGCCACCGTGCTGATGGTGTTCGCCGCGGTGATCGTGGGCGTGTTTCCGTTGTGAGCGTGCGAGACCTGCCGCTTGGTATCAACGCGCCGGGAGGGCCATCCCGCCACGGGACGCGCTTCGGAGCGGAAGCCTCGGTGCCGCCTGGCGTTTTCCTTCTTGAGAGCGGCGCGGCCGCTCAGCCTTTTCCAGGAGAGCATTCCATGCAGTTCGACCTGTCCGATGACCAGCGCGCGATCGAAAGCGCGATCGAAAAAATCTGCGCACGCTTCGGCGACGACTACTGGCTCGAGCGCGATCGCGCGGGCGGGTTTCCGGCCGATTTCCACGCGGCGCTCGCCGAGGCCGGCTGGCTCGGCATCGCGATGGACCCGGCCCATGGCGGTGCCGGGCTCGGGATGACCGAGGCCGCGCTGATGATGCGCACGATCAGCGCATCGGGCGCCGGCCTGTCCGGCGCGTCGGCCGTCCACATGAACATCTTCGGGCTGAACCCGGTGCAGGTGTTCGGCACCGACGCGCAGAAGGCACGTTTCCTGCCGCCGCTGATCGCCGGGCGCGACAAGGCGTGCTTCGCGGTGACCGAACCCGATGCGGGCCTCGACACCACGCACCTGACCACGCAGGCCCGCCGCGACGGCGACCACTACGTGCTGAGCGGGCGCAAGATCTGGATCTCGACCGCGCAGGTCGCGAACAAGATGCTGATCATCGCGCGCACGACGCCGCTCGACCAGGTCGCGAAGCCGACCGACGGGCTGAGCCTGTTCTATACCGACCTCGACCGGTCGCGCGTCGAAGTGCGCGAGATCGAGAAGATGGGCCGCAAGGCGGTCGATTCGAACATGCTGTTCATCGACAACCTGCGCGTACCGGAAGGCGACCTGATCGGCAACGAAGGCGACGGCTTCCGCTACCTGCTGCACGGGCTGAATCCCGAACGGATCCTGATCGCCGCGGAGGCGATCGGGCTCGGGCAGGCCGCGCTGCGCCGCGCGACGCAGTACGCGTGCGAGCGCGTCGTGTTCGGCCGGCCGATCGGTCAGAACCAGTCGATCCAGCATCCGCTCGCGCAGGCGTGGATGCAGCTCGAGGCCGCGTGGCTGATGGTGATGAAGGCCGCGACGCGCTACGACGCGGGGCAGTCGTGCGGCGCGGAGGCGAATGCCGCGAAATACCTCGGCGCGGAAGCCGCGTTCCAGGCGTGCCAGACGGCGGTCGCGACGCACGGCGGGATGGGTTACGCGAAGGAATACCATGTCGAGCGCTACCTGCGCGAGTGTATGATTCCGAGGCTCGCGCCCGTGAGTCCGCAACTGATCCTGTGCTACATCGCGGAGAAGGTGCTCGGGCTGCCGAAGTCGTACTGACCGTACCGACCCTGCAGCCGGCCCGGTGCGCGGTTTCCCGTTCCGATTCAAGTGCTCGTCATGGACGTCAAACTCGTTGCCCGCACGCTCGACCTGTTCGAGCTGTTCGCCGCCGAACGGCGGCCGCTGCCGCTCACCGAACTCGCGCGCCTGCTCGACGTGCCGCCGTCGAGCTGCCTCGCGATGGCACGCACGCTCGTGAGCCGCGGCTACCTGTATGAAGTACGCAAGCGCGGCGGCTACTACCCGACGCGCCGCCTGCAGACGATCGCCGCCGCGATCGACGCGACCGATCCGGTCGTCGACATCGTCCATCCGCATCTCGTCGCGCTGCGCGACGCGAGCCGCGAGACGGCCGTGCTCGGCAAGATCCAGGGGGTGTCTGTTACCTACCTCGACGTCGTCGAATCGGAGCAGGCGATCCGTTATACGCGCGCGCCGGGCGAGCTGCGCCCGTTGCATGCGAACTCGATCGGCAAGGCGATTTTCGCGGAACTGGACGGCGACGCGCAGCAGGCGCTCGGCGCGCAGTTGCCGTTCGAGCGCTTCACCGACGCGACGGTGGCGGACCTGCCCGCGCTCGTCGCGCAAACCGCCCGGTTTCGCGAACTCGGCTGGGCCGAGAATTTCGGCGAGAGCGCGCCCGAGCTGTCGGCGATCGCGGTTGCGCTGACGCTCGACGGCGACTGGTACGGGTTGTCGGTGGTCGGGCCGACCGAGCGGATTCGCCAGCATCGCGACAGGCATGCAGCGCTGCTCGTCGACGCGAAGGCCGCGCTGCTGGCCGAGCACGCGCGCGGCTGAAAGCGGGCAGGGTCCTGCCGAGCAGCGGGCCGTCCGCCGGCGATCCGGTCGCTGACGATCGCCGTGAACGGTCCTAGATGCGCGAGTCGCGCGCCTAGCGGCGGCCGATATGCCGCATCACGACTTTACCCACACCCCGCCCGCACTCGGGTTGTCGCCTTGCGTCCACCATTTCGCGCAGTATTTCGCGCCCTGGTACATCACGCAGGTGCCGCCTGAATACGCGGTGGTCGCCGACCACGTGGCCGTGCCGCCGCCGACCGGCTTCCACACGGCGGCCTGGCCGGGCACGTCGCCCTGTGTCCACCATTGCGCCTGATACGTCGTGCCCTGGTAGGTGACCGTCATGCCGGCCGTATAGACCTGGCCGGCCGCCCAGGGCGCGCCCGGCTGCGGCGTGCCGCCGTCCGAGCCGCCGCCGTAGTTCGGATCCTGCGTGACGCCCGCGCCCCACTTGCCGTCGAGCTGCTTGAAGATCGTCGCGAACGCGTACGGCTGCTGCGCGACGCCCGAACAGGTCGGCGACGCAGACGTGCCGCCGGACGGGCACGCCTGATCGCGGCCGACCGACCAGTTGCCGAAGAAGCCGTAGCCGTTGCCGACCGCCGCGTTCAGCACGCTTTGCGCATTCGCGAGCGAGAAGGTTTCGCCTTGCACATCGTTCACACCGATCATCGGCGTGACGCCGACCATCTGCCAGAGCTGGGCATTGGTCTTCGGCTGGCCGGCAGACTTGAAGGCCGTATCGAGTTGCGCGTACAGCGCCTGCGCGGCACTGATCGCGGCCGCGCCCATGTCGAGGTTCGCGGGGCCGTAATCCATCGCCATCACGTTCACCGCATCGAACACGGTCTGGTTCGAGATCGCCGCGTTGACGACGTTCAGGCCGTCCTGCGTGAGCCCGGTCGGCATCGTCGGCAGCGTCAGCGTGACGTGCAGCGGCTTGCCCTTTGCCGCATAGCTTGCCTGCAACTGCGTGACCGCCTGGAAGTTGCGCGCGACCGCGGCCGTATCCAGCTGCGACACACCCTCGATGTCGAAGTCGAGGTGCGTGAGGCCGTACGTGTCGATCACGGTCTGGTACGCGGTCGCCAGCGCGGGAACCGTCGTGCACGCCTGCATCAGCGGCGTGCCGTTCGCGCCGCCGAACGACACGGCGACTTCGCCGCCCTTCGCGCGATAGCTCGCGATCGACGTCGACAGGGCGGTCAGCAGGCCGCCGCTCGCGCCGTTGCCGATCGGCTGCACGCCGCCCCACGACGGCACGCAACCGTTGCCCGCGACCACGAACGCGAGCGTGAACTGCTGGATGCCTTGCCGGACGCCGATCTGGTCGACGAGCGGCGTCGGATAAAGCGTCACGTCGACATAAGGCGCATAGACGCCGGCGCCCTGGGACACGCTCGCCACTGCAAGAAGGCAACCCGCTGCAAGTGCGCGCGGGATGAAACGCGGCAACACATTGTTGTTCATTGTGTTCTCCAAGTGGAAGAGGGATACGCTGGCCCGCGTATCGCCGCCGGTCGGGCGACCGGGCATGCCCGTCCGACGGCGTGCCCATCTTGGAGGATTCGCATCGAATAGTGAATAGTCAGGAGTTCTTTTTGTTATTTGAATCCCGATACGTAACGATCTTGCCGATTCGACACAGTTCCGGAACGCGTGACGCGGGTGATTTTCCCGATCGAGCGAGTGAGCGAGGGAGTGAGAGCGGCCCTACGCGCACCGTTCGTCGCGCTTCAAGCCGATGGCGGCTGCGCCAGCGAGCGCGCCAGTGCGACGAAGCGCTCGACGCACACCGACGCGAACGGCTCGTTCCACGACACGATCTGCTCGACCGCGCGCGTGCCGGCGAGCGGCACGTAGACGACGCCCGGCCGCTGCAGCGTCGCCGTGAAACCCGGCACGATCGCGATGCCGCGTTCGGCGGCCACCAGCGACACGAGTGTCGTGATCTGTGCGGCGGTCGCGCCGATCCGCGGCACGAATCCGGCTTGCGCGCACAGGTCGTCCAGTGCAGCGGTCAGTGCTGAACCGTAACCGGGCGGAAAGGTGACGAAGGTTGCGTTCGCAAGCTTCGCGATGTCGACGCTCGCACGGCTCGCGAGCGGATCGCCGGCCGGCACGGCCGCAACGAGCGGTTCGCGCGACACGACGAGCGACGCCACCGGCACGCCAGGCGCACCGTTCCACGCCCAGCCGAAGCCGATGTCCATCGTGCCGTCCGCGATCTGCTGGCGCTGGCTGGCGGTCGCCGCCTCGCGGAACGCGAGCTCGACGTCGGGCATCGTCCGGCTCGCGACGCGGATGACGTCCGGGAACGTGTCGGACATCGGAATCGAACTCGCATAGCCGATCACGATCCGCCCGGCGATGCCTTGCGCAATCTTGCGCGCGCTCACTTCTGCCTCGGCGGCCGCGCTGACGACGTTGCGCGCATGGTCGAGGAACGCGGCGCCTTCCGGCGTCAGCCGCACCGCGCGTGTCGAACGTTCGAACAACCGGACGCCGAGCTCGCTTTCGAGTGCGGCGATATGGCGCGTCAGCGGCGGCTGCGCGACCCGCAGGCGCAACGCCGCGCGGCCGAAGTGCAGTTCGTCGGCGACGACCACGAAATAGCGGAGGCGGCGCAGGTCGAGCATTGTTGTCGTTCCGGTATCAATGGCGGTGAAAACGGTATTGGCGTGCACGCGACGCACTCGTCAGACTGTCGGCATCGACGACCAGGCAGCTCCGATGAACGACAGGACCACGCGCATCGCGTTCTTTCTCTGCGGCTTCGCCGCGTTTCTCAATCTGTATTCGACGCAGGGCATCCTGCACGAACTCGCGGCCACCTTCGGCATCAGCGCCGAGCGTGCGGGGCAGGGCGTGAGCGCCACCACGACGGCCGTCGCCATTATCGCGCCGTTCGTCGGCGTGCTGGCTGCACGTATCGAGCGGCGCGTCGCGATCTCGCTCGCGGCGGTGGCCGTCGCGCTGCCGGTCGTGTGGTCCGCGCATGCGGGCAGTTTCGCGTCGTTTCTCGGCGCGCGCTTTGCGGCCGGTCTCGTCATGCCGTTCGTCTTCGCGCTGTCGATCGCCTATATCGCCGAGCGCTTCGATCGCGGCACGTCCGCCGAGATCAGCGCGCTGTTCGTCGCCGGCACGACGCTCGGCGGTTTCGCCGGCCGTTTCGCGACCAACCTGATGACGTCGATGTGGGGCTGGCGGCATGCGCTCGACGTCGTCGCGGCGCTGTGTCTCGTCACTGGGGGCGCGATCTACGCGAGCCTGCCGGCGTCCGGTGCGCTTGCACGGCGCACCGACCACGATGCGGATGCCGGTGCGGGATCGTCGTGGCGCATCGTCACGCGCGGCCCGGTGCTCGCGTCGTTCGCGATCGGCGCATGCGTGCTCGCGTCGCAGGTCGCGACGTTCACGTTCGTCGGCCTGCGCCTGGCCCGCGCGCCGTTCGGCTTCGGCACGGTCGGGATCGGTGCGATCTATGCGGTGTTTCCGGTGGCGGTGGTCGTAACGCCGCTGGCCGGGCGTCCCGCCCGGCATCC
>NZ_JAAGPE010000395.1:0-6809 GCF_017104605.1 Burkholderia sp. Ac-20384
TTGCCGATCGCGGCCTTCACGCCGGCCGCGCGTTCGATCAGCGCCCTGCGCGCAGCCGGCTGCGCGATATCGAGCGGCACGTAGCACGCGCCCGCAGCGAGTACGCCGAACACTGCGGCCACCTGGGCGGGGCCGCGCGGCAGACTGATCTCGACGGCGTCGCCATGACCGATGCCGGCCGCACGCAAGCCGCCTGCGATCGCCAGCGCCTGCGCGGCCAGCTCGCCGCGCGTCACCGCTTGCTCGCCGCACCGCAATGCGACGGACGCCGGCTCTCGCGCGGCCGATGCGAAGAAGTCGGCCTGCAGCGTACGCGGACGACCGGGTGCGGGCACGGCGTTGAGCGCATCGCGCACGCGTCGCTGCGCGGACGGCAGCTCAACTGCGATCGGCAGCCGCCAGTCGCGATCGCACAGCGCCTGCACGAGCGCGACATACGCGCCGAACATCGCATCGATCATCCCGTCGGGAAACAGGCCGTCGACGCTGTCCCACGCGAGCAGCGCGCCGTCCGGCACGCGATAGAGCTGATGATCGAGCCACACCTGCGGCGTCTGCGAAATCATGTCGTGCAGATCGCCGAACACGCGCGCGAACGCGTCGGGCACGAACGGCGCATCGCCGAGATTGCACGAGAACACGACGGGCGCCGCGCGCGGCGCACCTTGCCGGCGCGCATCGCGCAGCACGTCGAGCGCCGGATACGCAGCTTGCGCAATCGCGCCGTGCAGCCGCTGCTGGAATGCGCGCACCGTGTCGGCCGCGCTCGCGTCGGCGCGCAGGTCGCATTCGACGAGCAGCAGCGTCGTGAAATCGGCGATCACGCGGCCGAGATCGGGCGCATCGCCATGCCGGTCGAACAACGGCACGTTGAGCAGGAACGCGTGACGGCCGCTCCAGCGCGCGAGCACCGCGGCGAACGCCGCGCCGAACACCGACGACAGCGTGACGCCATGCTGCGCGGCCCGCGCCTGAAGGCGCGCGAGTTCGGCCGTGCTCAACGTATGCGCGACGCGGCTGAAACGCGGCGCGCGAATCGTTTCCGGCGCACGGGCGAGCGGCAGCGCCGGCCCTTCCGGCAACGTCGCGAGCCGCGCATGCCATGCATCACGCGCCGCGGCCCGCGCATCGCGCGTATCGGCCGCGCGACGCGCGAGCCAGGCCGGGAACCACGTCGACGGCGCATCGGGCAGCGCCGACGGCTCGGCGTACGCGGCGCCGATCTCCTGCATCAGCAGCCGCACGCTGTCCACGTCGGCCGCGAGCAGGTCGACGCTCAGCCATACGCGATCCTCGCCGCCGGGCATCTGCACGAGCCCCATCATGAAGACCTGCGCGTGCTCGACGTCGAGACATTCGTGCGACCGGAACGCGCGCAGCGACGCCCATTCGGTTTCCGCATCGGCGGGCGTCCTGTCGCGCCAGTCCGCATGCGCGAACACCGGCGCGTCCGGCGTCGCGACGATCTGCTGGCGGCCACCGGTGAAGCGCGCACGCAGCATCGGATGGCGCTCGCGCACACGCCGGCACGCCGCGTCGAGACGAGCGGGATCGATCGCGCGGCACCGAAACTCGAGGAACGCGTGACAGCTCACGTTGCCGAGCACTTCGCCGTCGCCGCGGCCGAGCCAGTACGCCTGCTGCACCGCCGACAAATCGAACGGCGCATGTACGTCGACGTCGACCACCTCGGCAGCCTCGACGTCAGGCGCCGCGGGGGCGACACGCGGCGCATTCGCGAGCAGCTCGGCCCACGCGCCGAGCGTCGGCGTACGCGCGAGCGCGTCGAACGTCAGCGCGTAGCCGAAACGGTTCACGCGCGTCTGCAGATACATCAACCGGATCGAATCGAGGCCGCAACTCAGCAGGTCTTCGTCATCGTCGAGCGAAGCGATTTCGTCGACGGGCTCGTCGAGCAGCTCGGCAATCATCGCGACGAGCTGCGAGCGAAAGGCTATGGGAGAAAAACTGGAAGGATCGGAATGATCGATGCTGGAATCGACAGCGGTCTGGCTCATGGGCACGCCTTGTATGGGTCGTTCGATGGCGGATCCGCGCGGCGGCGGCCACCCGTGAATGAGAATCTATCTCATTCACACCCATGAGCCCGGTCGATTACTTTAGGCTGCCGGTCAGTTGTTTTAGATTGCCGCGCTCTCCATCTCGACGTCGTCGATCGCGTTCGACGACGCACGAATATCGCTCGGCGAAATACCGTAGCGCTTGCGGAATGCGATCGAGAAATGCGCGGGACTGTAGCCAACCCGGTACGCGACGGTCGACACGTTCGCGTCCTCCGCGCACAGCATCGCGTGCGCGGTCCGCAGCCGGTATTCCTGCAGGTACGCATACACGCTCGTGCCGAACACCTTGCGGAAGCCGGCCGTCAGCTTGCGCGAATTCATCCCCACCCGGCCCGCGAGCGCATCCAGTGTGGGCGGTTGCTGCAACTCGCGCGTCAGGATGTCGCTCGCCGCGTACACGCGTTCGACGTCCGACGACGTGACGCGCACGTCGGCCGGCGCGAACTGCCGCTGCGTCGCCAGCAACTGCGCGCTCAGCGCGGTCAGCTCGAACGCCTTGGCCTTCAGGTAGTACTCGCGCACCGCGCCCTCGAACGGGCACGTCGCGATCTGCACCGCGAGCGCCTGCAGCGCCTTTGACGCCGGGCAACTGACGATGCGCGGATCGCCGCCCGTCGGCGCGAGCATTTTCTCCGGCAACAGGCTCAGGTTGCGGTCGAGCGCATCGAGGCCGAGCTGCACGATCGTGTAGCGCAGCGGCGTATCGCGGTCGTAGATCTGGTGCGTCGTGAATTCGCCGTCGTTGGCGATCACGCACAGGCCCGGCCCCTTGATGCACTGCTCGGGCTGGCCCGGCACGCGGCAGCGCAACTGCCCGCTCTGCACGAGGACGAGCTTCAGCCCTTTTTCGAGCGGCTCCTCGTACCAGTCGCGGCTGTCCGAGCACAGCGTGCCGCTCATGAGTTTCATGCCCGCGTCGATGTGCACCACGCCCGGATGATTGCCGGGCACGAGCACCGGCGGGTGACGTCGTGACGAAGCGAAGGAGGTCGAGCTCATCGGAGGTCCGTTGGTTAGGCGGCACGCGCGGCCCGGCGCGCGCCGGCGGCAACCGGCGGATTGTCCGGCCGGGCCGGGCGGGCGCCGCGCGACAGGCGCCCGATCGAATGAAATTGCCGCGATATCGAAAGAAACGGCGTTATCGCGGCACTTGTTACAAATGATAATACCTCTCATTTACATTTTCTGACAACTTGCCGGAACCCAAGGTCAGCGCATGCAACCCTCCCTTCCCTCCGTGGCGCCGGCCCTCCCGGCCGATGCGCCCGACTGGCCCGACGACTTCGCACACCGCTATCGCGACGCCGGCTATTGGCAAGACTCGACTTTCTTCGATGCGCTCGACGCACGAGCGCAGCGCGATCCCGATGCGCTCGCCATCGTCGACGGCACCTGCCGGCTCAGCTATCGCGACCTGCTCTTGCGCATCCGCCGGCTTGCGGGCGGCCTCGCACGTCTCGGCCTGACGCGCGGCGACGCGGTCGTCGTCCAGCTACCGAACGGCGCGCGCTTCATCGAGACCTGCTTCGCGCTGTTCCAGCTCGGCGTGCGGCCGGTGCTCGCCCTCCCCGCTCACCGGCACTACGAGGTCGGCGCGTTCTGCCGCTTCGCCGGCGCGCGTGCGTACCTGGGCGCGGCACAACTGGGCGAGTTCGACTGCCGGCCGCTCGCGGCCGCGTTGCAGGCCGACTGCCCGACGCTCGAGCACATCGTGATGGCCGGCGACGACCACGCGTTCACGCCGTTCGACGCGCTGTACGACGCGCCGCCGCTGCGCGAATGCGCGGCACGCGCCGACGACATCGCGTGCTTCCAGCTGTCGGGCGGCACGACCGGCACGCCGAAGCTGATCCCGCGCCGCCATCGCGAATACCTGTACAACGTGCGCGCGTGCAGCGCCGCGAGCGGCTTCGACGCCGGCACCGTGTATCTCGCCGCGCTGCCGATGGCGCACAACTTCACGCTGTGCTGCCCCGGCACGATCGGCGCGCTGCTCGCGGGCGGCCGCGTGGTCACGACCGGGCGGCCCGAGCCCGAACAGAGCTTCGCGCTGATCGCGCAGGAGCGCGTCACCCATACCGCGCTCGTGCCGCCGCTCGCGCTGCTGTGGCTCGACGAGCAGCCGCAACGGCAGGCCGACCTGTCGAGCCTGCGCGTGCTGCAGGTCGGCGGCGCGCGATTGATGGACCACGCGGCCGCGCGCGTGACGCCCGTGCTCGGTTGCCGGCTGCAGCAGGTGTTCGGCATGGCCGAAGGGCTCATCTGCTGCACGCGGCTCGACGATTCGCCCGAGCGGATCGCGCAGACGCAGGGGCGCCCCGTATCGGACGGCGACGAAGTGCGCATCGTGGACGATGCCGGCGAACCGGTCGCGCCCGGCGAGATCGGCGAGTTGCAGGTGCGTGGCCCGTACACGATCCGCGGCTACTACCGGCTCGCCGAGCACGACGCGACCGCATTCACCGCCGACGGCTTCTATCGCAGCGGCGACCGCGTGCGGCGCACGGCGGACGGCGACCTCGTCGTCGAAGGCCGCGACAAGGACCAGATCAATCGCGGCGGCGAGAAGGTCTCCGCCGAGGAAGTGGAGAACCTGTTGCTCGCGCATCCGCAAGTGCACGACGCGGCGGTCGTCGCGATGCCCGACCCGCTGCTCGGCGAGCGCACGTGCGCATTCGTCGTCGCGCGCGCGCCCGCGCCGTCCCGGCTGGTGCTGAAGCGCTACCTGCGCGACTGCGGGCTCGCGGCGTTCAAAATTCCCGATCGCATCGAGTTCATGCCGCGCTTCCCGGAAACCGGCATCGGCAAGACCAGCAAGAAATCGCTGCGCGACCTGCTGCGCCGCCAGTTGCAGGCGGCCGCCGCATGAGCGCACGACCGACCGATTCGAACTGGATCCGCGAACTGCGCCTGTCGCCGTGCCCGCGCGCGCAGCTCGTCTGCTTCCCGCACGCGGGCGGCACCGCGAACTTCTTTCGCGGCTGGAGCCGCGCGCTGCCGTGGGACGTCGACCTGCTCGCGCTGCAGTATCCGGGCCGCGAAGAGCGCTTCGGCGAACCCTGCCTGGCGTCGATCGACGCACTCGCCGGCCCCGCCGCCGATGCGCTGCAACGCTATGCGCACGCGCCGCTCGTGCTGTTCGGACACAGCCTCGGTGCGGCGCTCGCGTACGAGGTGGCGGCACGGCTCGAAGCGCGCGGCGCGGCGCCGCTTTACCTGGCCGTGTCTGCGCTGCCGCCGCCGCATCGCCAGCGCCTGTCGGATCTGCACCTGCAATCCGACGATGCGCTCGTGGGCGACGTCGCGCGGCTGTCCGGCGAGCACGCCGCACTGCTCGCCGATCCGGAAATGCGCGCGATCTACCTGCCGATGATCCGCAGCGACTACCGCGCGATCGAGACGTATCGCCGCGACCGGCCGCCGCGGCTCAATACGCCGCTCGGCGTGATGCTGCCGCTCGCCGATTCCGAGCTCGACAACGACGAAGCGCACGCGTGGCAGGACGTCGCATCGCGCCCGATCCGCATCGAGACATTCAGCGGCGACCACTTCTACCTGCGCCACCAATACCCGGCGGTGATCGCGCATCTGGTCGAACGGATCGACCAATCCCTTCGTTACGGAAAGGAGTACACATGAAGACACCGGACGCCTGCACGGGGCTGCCCGACATTCGCGACGCCATCGATCGCCTGGACGCCGACATCATCGACGCGCTCGGCCAGCGCATGCAGTACGTGAAGGCTGCGTCGCGCTTCAAGCCCGACGAAGCGAGCATCGCCGCGCCGGAACGGGTGGCCGCGATGTTGCCCGACCGGCGCCGCTGGGCCGAACAGGCCGGCCTCGATGCCGACTACGTCGAGACACTGTTCTCGGGCCTGATCGCGTGGTACATCGCGCAGCAGACGCAGTATTGGCGGCAACAGCGGGGGCTCGCATGAACGCCGGCCTCCCGCTGCTGCACGACACGTTCGCCCGCGCGGCCCGCCACGCCGCCGATACCGGCACGCCGACGCTCGCGTCGGTGTCGGTGCCGCTGCGCCCGCTCGACTTCTTCGACCTGATCGCCGCGTGGGACGACGGCGCCACGCCGTGGTTCTTCCACGAAGCCGGCGATGCGCCCGTCACGCTGTTCGGCTGGGACTGCGCGCTCGAACTGACCGCCGCCGGCGACACGCGCTTCGCGCAGATCGATGCATGCTGGCGCACGCTCGTTCGCGATGCCGTGACGGCCGGCCCGCAACCGCCGCGCGTCGTCGGCGGCTTCCGGTTCGATTCGCATGGCGCACGCAGCGCACACTGGGCGCCGTTTCCCGACGCGAGCATGACGGTGGCGAAGCTGCTGATCGTACGCGAAGGCGACGCGCACTGGGCCGTCTGCCAGCACGTCGTCGCCGCGCACGACGATCCGGCCACGCTCGCGCATGCGTGTCTTGCGCGCATCGAGTCGCTCGGCGCTCTCGCCACCACCCACGATGACGATGCGCCGCATCTGCTGCACACGCAGGCGCTGCAGGCCAGCGAATGGCAGCACGAAGTGCGGCGCGCGGTGGACGCGATCCACGGCGGCGCGTTCGGCAAGGTCGTGCTCGCGCGCGACGTGCTCGAACAGTACGCGCGGCCCGTTGCCGTCGCGCCGCTGCTGCGCCGGCTGCGCAAGCGCGACGCGCATGCGCACCTGTTCGCGGTCCACCGCGAAGGGGCCTGCTTCGTCGGCGCCACACC
>NZ_JAAGPE010000396.1:0-238 GCF_017104605.1 Burkholderia sp. Ac-20384
GAAAAAAAAAAAACCCCCCCCCCCTCCTCTCCCCCCCCCCCCCCCCCCCCCCTCTCCCCCCCCCCCCCCCCCCCCTCCCCCCCCTCCCCCCCCCCCTCCCTCCCCCCCCCCACTCTTCCCCCGCACCCCTCACCTCCCATCGTCACCCACCACCATCCTCTCCTCCCCCGCTCTACTCTCCTCCCCTACCCACCCCCCACCCTCGCCGTCACCACCCCGCCCTGTCCACACCCATCCC
>NZ_JAAGPE010000397.1:0-6873 GCF_017104605.1 Burkholderia sp. Ac-20384
GGCCACCGATGCGCTGCGCCACGCGGTGATCGAGCTGCTGGATCTCGGCACGCCGGCGCTGTGGCAGTACATCGAGGACACCGTCTACCGCAGCGTGTTCGACTACAGCGACCACAACCAGCTGCGCATGTCGCGCCTGCTCGACCAGTCGCGCAACATCGTGCGCGCGCGGCTCGCGCAGCTCGGCATCCTGAAGCCGCGCGACGCGGGCGACGCCGACGCGCGGCTGCGCCGTCAGGCGTGATCGCGCCAGCGCAGCGCGCGCTGCGCGATCCGCTCGCATAGCGCACTCATGCCGACGGCGAGTGCCGTCACCCCCAGCACGCAGACCAGCAATACGTCGGCACGCGCGCCGGCCTGCGCGTTCTGCATCAGGCTGCCGACCCCCGCGCCCGCGTTGAACAGCAACTCGCTGCTGGTCGCGGTGATCCAGGCAAACGGCACGGCCTGCAGCACGCCCGCGAACAGGTCGGGCAGCGCGCCCGGAATCAGCACGTCGCGCCACAGGCCGACGCGTGTCAGGCGATACGACTGCGCGAGTTCGACATAGCGCGGGTCGACGCGGCGCAGCCCGTCGAAGCTGGCGGTGGTCATCGGGTAGAACGCGGCGAGCGCGATGATGAACATCTTCGCGAATTCGCCGGTGCCGGCCCACAGGCTCAGCAGCGGAATCAGCCCGAGCAGCGGCACGTAGCGCAGCGCCTGGAACGCCGGCTCGCCGAGCTTGCGCGCGAGCGTCGAGCGCGCCATCGCCGCACCGAACACGAGCCCGAACGCGACGCCGGACGCCAGGCCGAGCGTCGTGCGGCGCAGGCTCGCGCCGAGATCGGTCGCGAGTTCGCCGCTGCGTGCGAGTTCGACGAGCGCGGCGCCCACCTGCTGCAACGGCACGAACGCGTACTGATGGGCCGCATCGCCGGACGACGCGTATTGCCATGCGGCGACCAGCAGGGCCGGCACGACGAGGCCACGCGCACGACGGCGCAGCGCGGCGAACGGGAAGGAGCGTAGGGCGAGGGTCATTCGGAAACCTGTTCGTTCAGCGCGTGGGCGTTTGCCAGCGCAATGCGTAACGTTGCACGAGCGCGATCGACCGGTCGATCGCGAAGCCGATCAGCCCGATCACCGCGACGTCGATGAGCACGACGTCGAGGCGCAGCATCTGCCGCGCCAGTTCCATCATCTGGCCGATCCCGCTGTCGGCGCTGAGCAGCTCGACCGCGACGAGCGCGAGCCACGCGCGCGCGAGCGCGATCCGCACGCCGGTCAGCAGCGGTGGCAACGCGGCCGGCAGCAGCACGTCGCGCAGCAGCGCAAAGCGGCCGAGCCCGTAGTGCCGCGCCATCTCGACGAGATCGCGCGGCGCGTCGTGCACGCCCGTGTATGCGGCCAGTGCAACCGGAAAGAACACGGCCTTGCCGACGACGACGAGCTTCAGCGGTTCGTCCACGCCGATCAGCAGGATCAGCAGCGGAATCAGCGTGAGCGTCGGCACCTGCCGCAGCAGGTCGAACGTCGGCCGCAGGTAGTCGGCGAACAGCCGGCTGCGCGCAAGCAGGATGCCGAATGCGGCACCGCCGGTCGCGCCGATCGCGAAGCCGAGCGCGAGGCGATGCAGCGTGATCAGCAGGTTGTCGCGCAGTTCGCCGGTGTCGAGCAGCGTGCGCAGCGTTGCTGCGAGCCGGTCGGGCGGCACGACGAGCTGCGGCGGGAACCAGCGCTGCGCGCTCGCAAGCCACCACAGCGCGACGAACACGACGGGCGTGGCCCACCACAGCGCGAGCCCGCCGAGCCGTGCCACACCCGGCAGGCGGAGCGCGCGAGCGCCGTTCGACGCGAGGGCATGCATCGGCATCAGCGGCTCGCGACGCGCGCGGCGTCCGCGCGCCAGTAGCCGTCGAGCCCGAGCTGCTTGAGCGCGGTCGACACGAACGTCGGCGCGAGCAGCGCATTCACGTCGACCGGCGTGGACGTCAGGCCGGCCTGGCGGCTGTACGCGATGACATCGCGGTAGTGGCCGGTCAGCGCGGGCGTGAAGAGCGGCGTCCATTGCTCCTTCCACGGGGTCGCCTCATCCGCGTATTCGCGGCGCACGATGCTTTCCGGCTGGCCGGACGCGCTCAGGATCTTCACGTACGCGTCGCGGTTCTGCGGCTGCGAGATCCAGTGCGCGGCGCGCACGTAGGCGGTCGCGACGAGCTGCGTGATGTCGGGATAGCGCCGCACGAAATCGTCGGACGCCCACAGTTCCGCACGCATCTTCCAGTCGTCGGGCGCGGTCTTGGTCGACCAGATGATCTTGCCGACGTGCTTGTCGACGAGCGAATACGCGTCGGACAGCGTGAAGAAGCCGTCGACGCGGCCGGCCGCGACGGCCGCCGCCCCGGCCTGCGGGTCGAGGTTGTAGATCTTGAAGTCGGACAGCTTCAGCCCGTTCTCGGCGAGCAGCTTGCTGAACGTGACTTCCCACGGCCGGCCGCGATTGAGCGCGATGCGCTTGCCTTTCAGGTCGACGATCGACTTCGCGGTCGAGCCGGCCGGCACGACCAGATACGTGTTGCTGCCGACACCGCCCGGCACGATCAGGCGCGTTCGGGTGCCCGATGCGTTGACGACGACCGACGGCAGGTCGCCGTAGCCGGCGAAATCGACGCTGCCGTTCGTGAACGCTTCGTTCACGAGCGTGCCGACCGCCGCGGTCGACACGGGCACCCATTGCAGCGTCACGTGCCGCGCGGCGAGCGCCTTTTCGAGCGACTTGTCGGCGTCGATCAGTGCCGACGCGCCCGCGTACTGCGTCTTGCCGCCGCTCGAATAGGCGACGACGGCGATCCGCACGACCTTGGGCGCGTCGTCCGCCTGCGCGGCCGGTGCGGCGAGCGATGCCGCGGCGAACGGCAGCGCGGAGAACAGCGCGCGCAGCGGGCGGCGCAGCGCGGCGAGGGAGAGCGTGTGTTTCATGATGGTCAGGAACAGTGGGCGGAAAAGGGGCTCACGCGCGCTTCTGCAGCGACGGCCGCAGCACGTCGGCGAGCGGGCGCGGGTCGATCCAGTCGGCGACGTCGAAGTCGGCTTCCAGAAAACCGTGGTCGTGCAGGAAGGTCTTGAAGTCGTCGAGCGCGGCGACCGATTCGTCGTCGAGGTTGACGCCGAGATGCCGGTGCAGCTGGTTGCCGTACGCGGCGCGCACCCAGTCGATCGACGACGCGGTTTCGCCGGCCACGTAGTGCGCGGTTTCGTCGGGATGCGTGCCGGCCCAGTCGCCGGCTGCGACCACGAGCTTCAGGAAGCCGGCGACGATGTCCGGATGATTCGCGAGCACGTCCGCGTTGACGGTCAGCGGGCGCGGCGTGCCGTTGTTGTTGCGGATCGAGCGCTCCGGATGAAAGCCGATGTCGATCACGACGTGCGCGCCGATCAGCTGCGCGATCTCGAGGCCGGTCGACCCCTTCACGTAAATCGCGTCGACCTCGCCGCGCAGCAGCGCACCGGCTTCGGCCGCGTACAGCGCGCGGCTCGAAAAGCCGTGCGGCGACGCGAACAGATCCGCCGCGCGCGCCGGCCCGACGGCCTGCAGCGTGCGCGCGTGCACATCGACGCGTTCGACGTCGCGCGTGGTCAGCCCGTCGAGGCTCAGCGCGTTGACGAAGCCGCGCAGCGCCGACGCGCGAAAGATGTCGATGCGGTCGTCGGGGCGGCTCGGGATTGCGATGCGGCGTCCACGCAAGGCCTTCACCGAGCGGATGCCCGACTCGGGCCGCGCGAGGATCAACTGCGATTCGTCGACCCACGACAGCCCGATCACGCGCGTGTTCGCGCCGTTCGAGCGCGCCCACATCGCCGGGATGCTGCCGCCCTGGCGAAACGACTGCGCGAGCGTGTGATCGCTGATCGACGACACGTCGTGCCGCGTGGCGCCGCGCGGCGAGCGGATCGCGACGCCGTCGGCTGACGTCTCGCCGTTGAGCCAGCCGAGATGCACGGCAATGCCGAGCGGGGTCGGCACGGGCGATCGGGCGTACCAGAACGTCTGCTGCTTGTCCGATGACGAATCGGGCCTGTCTGTCATGGGTGAGATTCCCTCTCTGCGTAAGCATGGTTGAAGCCCGGTCGTGCGCGGTGTCGGTGTCGCACGCGCGGGCCGGTCAACGTTGCAAGTTCCGGGCCAGTGAACGGAAACGGCGCGGCCGCACGCGGCGCGGGCATCGCGCGGGAGGGGCGGTGCGCGTACCGATGCATGGCCTGTTGCGCCAGCAACAGTCGCGTCGGCCGCTGTTGCGCGCGCAGCAGCAGTGGGGTTGGTGCAGCAGCGCGGTGCGGGCGTGTCGCGACGGCATGGGCAACTGCGAGCGAGTGCGATTCGATAGCCGCTGATGCCCGGTGTGCAAGGCGTTGCCGACGTTTGCTTGCGGCCCGTTCGCGCAGTGGCGAGCACGTTGGCACACCGCGTGCTTTACAGCGCAGCACACGCGCGGCACGTCGATGCCGCACGCAATCCAAATGGCCCGACCAGGAGAACTCCGATGGCTGTTGAATTTCTGTGGCGCCTGCCGATGCATGGCGATGGCCGGCGCGCACACGACCTGCATACGCGCGGCGAATGGAATCGCCAGCGCGCATCGCGCGTCGCGCCGAAAGTCGACGACGACGATTTCGGCTACATCGACTATCTGTCGCAGGTCGCGCGCGCGGCCGACATCGCCGGCTTCCACGGCGCGCTGATTCCGATCTTTCGGTTTACCGAGGAACCGTGGGTCGTCGCTGCCGCGCTGGCGCGTGAGACCCGCCGGCTGCGGCTCCTGATCGCGCTGCAGCCGCATTTCGTGCATCCGGTCTACGCGGCGCAGATGGCGGCGAGCCTGCAGCGGATCAGCCGCGGCCGCGTCGAGTGGAACGTCGTCACCGGCGGCGGCGGTCCCGACCAGCGGGCATACGGCGATTTCATCGATCACGACAGCCGCTATGCGCGGACCGACGAATTCCTCGATGTCGTGAAGGGCGTCGCGGCCGGCGAGCCGTTCACGTTCGACGGCCGCTTCTACCGCGTCGAAGCCGGTGGCCTGCTGCCGCCGCTGAGCGGCCAGAAGCCGCCGCGCATCTACCTGGCCGGCGCGAGCGACGCCGCGCTCGCGGTCGCCGCGAAGCATGGCGACGTGCACCTGAGCTGGGGCGAGCCGCTCGCGAAACAGAAGGAGGTGATCGATGCGGCGCGCCGCGCGCTCGATCGCCAGCACGCCGAGCGCGACCTGCGCTTCGGCATGCGCATCGACATCCTCGCGCGCGAGACCGAGGAGCAGGCGTGGGCCGAGTTGCGGCAGATGTTCGCGACGGTGGGCGACGCGACGCGCAACGGCTTCGGCGGGCGCGGCGAATCGTCGGAATCGGTCGGCGCGAAACGCCAGTTCGCGCTGCACCAGGGCAACACGCAGCACTTCGACGACCTGATCGTCGGCCCGAACCTGTGGGCCGGGATGTCGCAGATTCGCGGCGGCCCCGGTTGCGTGATCGTCGGCAGCCACGAGCAGGTGGCCGAGCGGCTCGCGGAATACGTCGACATCGGCGTCTCGACGTTCATTCTGGCGAGCAACCCGCATCTCGAGGAGGCGTACCGCGTAGGCGAGGAAGTGCTGCCGCTCGTCGACGGCGCGCGAAACGCGCGCGCCACGCAGGCGGCGCTGCGCGTGGCCGGCGCATGAGCGCGACGGCCACGCGCCATCCAACCCCATCGACAAGGACATTCACCATGACGACACTCGCTGCGCAGGCCACCGCCTGCGACGCACTCTGGTACACGCGTTGCCCGGTGCCGACCGCGCTCGGCATCGCCGTGCATCGCGGCTGGTTCGACGAGGAGTTCGGACCGGACGGCATCACATTGAATTCGCTGCAGGAGACGGCCGATGCCGGCAAGCGCGAATCGCATTTCGATCACAGCCTGCCGCACTCGTTCCGGCAGGGCGGCAACATTCCCGCGCTGTGGGCGCGGGCACGCGGCGCCGATACGCGCGTGATCGGCCTGTCGTGGACCAACGAATTCCAGGCGATCGTCACGTTGCCCGATCGCGGCATCCGCTCGGTGCGCGATTTGCGCGGCCGGCGGCTCGGGTTGCCGCGCCATCCGATCAGCATCGACTTCTGGCGGGCGGCCGCGCTGAAAGGCTTCCTGAGTGCGCTCGAACTGGAAGGGCTCGGGCACGGCGACGCCGAATGGGTCGACCTGCCCGACGAACGCGAACGTCGCACCGGGCCCGCTTCGTTCACGCGCGGCCCGCACGAATACGGGCTCGAGATCGCGGCGCTCGTGCGCGGCGAGGTCGATGCGGTGTTCGTGAAAGGCGTCGAGGGGCTCGAAACCGTGCATCTGATCGACGCGCAGGTCGTCATCGATCTCGGTGCGCACCCCGATCCGCTGGTGCGGATCGGCAACGGCACGCCGCGCACGCTGACCGTCGACCGCGCGCTGATCGACGCGCGCCCCGATCTCGTGAGCCGCTTCCTGTCGGTCGTGGTGGGGGCGGGCGACTGGGCCGCGCGCCATCCGGCGGAGACGGTCGCCTATATCGGCCGCGAGACGCGCGCATCGGACGAGTGGGTGCGCTATGCGTACGGCGCGGACGTGCATCGCCATCTGGAGACGGGGCTCGCGCAAACGTCGATCGACGGGCTGGTCGCGTTCAAGGACTTCCTCGTCGAGTGGGGCTTTCTCGAACAGGATTTCGATGCGCGCGCGTGGATCGACCCGGCGCCGTTCACGCGCATCGACCGGCAACGCCATGCGTGGGTCGCGTAGCGCGCCGCGGCGCGTCATTGCAAGGAGTCGAGCATGACAGGTCTGACGATCGAATACGGCGTGCCGCCGGCACGCCGGCATGC
>NZ_JAAGPE010000398.1:0-7081 GCF_017104605.1 Burkholderia sp. Ac-20384
GGCCGCCGCCGCAGCAGGTCGCCCGGCGTGCCGGGATCGATGTCGGCGGCCAGCGCCGGCAGCGGCACGGGCGTGCCCGTCGACGCGGCTGCCTTCGGGAGATCGAAGCGGCCGATCAACGCGTCCGGCGTCTGCCCGGTCAGCACCGCGAGCCGGTGCTCGTCGACGCCGATCGCCGCTTCGTACACGGCGATCCGCGACGTCGTCGATTCGTACTGCGCGCGCGCCCGCGCCGCATCGAGTTCGGACCCTCTCCCCGCGCCGACGCGCGCATTGATCAGCGCGAGCGTCTGCTTCTGGTTGTCGGCGTTTTCACGCGCGATCCGCAGCCGCTCCTGCGAGCCGCGCAGATCGACGTACGTGCTCGCCACCTCGCCGGCGATCGCGACGCGCACCGCGCGCACGTCCGCCGCGCTGGCAGCCGTTTCCGCACGCTGCGATTCGATCGAACGGCGCACGCGGCCGAACAGGTCGAGCTCCCACGCCGCATTGATCCCGACGCTGGACGTCGGCGTATCGCGCTGGCTGCGCGGCGCGCCGAACGCCTGATCCTTGCTCATCAGCTGATGGCCGATCTGCCCGCTCGCGGTGATCGTCGGAAAGCGGTCGAACGTGGCCTGCGACAGCAGCGCATTCGATGCGTCGTAGCGCGACACGGCGACCTGCAGGTCCTGGTTCGCCGCGAGCGCCGTGTCGATCAGCTGCGTCAGCACCGGATCGCCGAAGCCGCGCCAGAACGTGGCATCGGCATCGGCCGACGCGTCGGGCGGCGTATCCGGCGTCGTACCGGGCGGCGCCGCATCGCGCGACGCCGCCGGATGCGCGTCGCGGGCGAACCGCGCGGCCGTGGCCGTGTCGGGCCGCTTGAAATCGGGGCCGACCGCGCACGCGGCGAGCGTCACCGACATCGCGAGCGCGGAAAGACGGAAAGCGGCGCTCATCGGTTTTCTCCTTCGAGGGTGCCGTGGTGTTCGCTCCACACGGCCGGCGTGCCGCCCGCGAGCTTGCGGATCGCCACATAGAACACGGGCGTCAGGAACAGCCCGAACAGCGTGACGCCCAGCATCCCCGCAAACACGGTGATGCCGGTGGCCGCCCGCACTTCGCTGCCCGCGCCGCCGCCGATCAGCAGCGGCACCGAGCCCGCGATGAACGCGACCGACGTCATCACGATCGGGCGCAGCCGCAGCTTGCACGCTTCGAGCGCGGCCTCGATCACGCCCTTGCCCTGGATTTCGAGCTCGCGTGCGAACTCGACGATCAGGATCGCGTTCTTGCACGCGAGCCCCATCAGCACGACGAGCCCGACCTGCACGAACACGTTGTTGTCGCCGCCCGACAGCCACACGCCGAACAGCGCGGCGCAGATGCACACGGGCACGATCAGGATCACCGCGAGCGGCAGCGTCCAGCTCTCGTACAGCGACGCGAGCACGAGGAACACGAGCATCACCGCAAGCGGGAACACGACGATCGCCGCATTGCTCTGCGTGACCTGCTGGTAGCTGAGGTCGGTCCATTCGAGCGTGATGCCCGGCGGGAGCACTTCCTTCGCGATCTGCTGGAGCTTCTCGATCGCCTGCGACGACGACATCACCTTCGGATCGGCATCGCCGATCAGGTTCGCGGCCGGATAGCCGTTGTAGCGAACGACCGGATCAGGCCCGTACGCCGGCGCCACCGTCACCATCGAGCCGATCGGCACCATCTCGCCCTTCGCGTTGCGCGTGCGCAGGTTCGCGATGTCGGCGGCCGTCTGCCGGTGGCCGGCATCGGCCTGCGCCATCACGCGGTACACGCGGCCGAACAGGTTGAAGTCGTTCACGTACATCGAGCCGAGATAGACCTGCAGCGTGCTGAACAGGTCGGTCAGCGCGACACCCTGCGCCTTCGCCTTCAACCGGTCGACCTTCACCTCGAGCTGCGGGATGTTCGCCTGGTACGAGCTGACCGGGTAGCTCATCCCCGGCGTTTTCGCGACCGCGCCCTGGAACGCCGTGAGCGCGTTCTGCAATGCGCCGTAGCCGAGCCCGCCGCGATCCTCCAGGTACAGCGAATAGCCCGAGCCGTTGCCGAGGCCCTGGATCGGCGGCGGCATCAGCGCATAGGTAATGCCGCCGCCGATCGCCGCGAAGCGCGCGTTCAGGTCCGCGTTGATCTGCGCGGCGCTGCGGTGGCGCTGGTCGAACGGCTTCAGGATCACGTACGAGTTCGTGATGTTCGGCGTGTTCACGCCTTGCAGCGCGTTCAACCCGGCAAACGCCGGCACCATCTCGACACCGTCGGTGCCGAGCGCGATCTTCGTCATCTGCTCGGTCACCTCGCTGGTGCGCGCGAGCGACGCGCCTTCCGGCAGCTTCGCGCCCGCGAACAGGTACAGCTTGTCCTGCACGGGGATGAAGCCGCCCGGCACCGCGTTGAGCAGCAGCGCAGTGGCCGCGAGCAGCGCCGCATAGACCGCGAACACCACCCCGCGCCGCTTCAGCGTGCGCGACACGAAGCCGTGATAGCGATCGGAACTGCGGTCGAAGAAGCGGTTGAACGGATGGAACAGCCAGCCAAACGCGCGATCGAGCCCGCGCGTGAGCGCATCCTTCGGCGCACTGTGCGGACGCAGCAGCTTCGCAGCGAGCGCGGGCGACAGCGTCAGCGAGTTGATCGCGGAAATCACCGTGGAAATCGCGATCGTCACCGCGAACTGCCGGTAGAACTGGCCCGTCACGCCCGACATGAACGCCATCGGCACGAACACCGCGCACAGCACGAGCGCGATCGCGACGATCGGCCCCGACACCTCGCGCATCGCCTGGTGCGCAGCGTCGCGCGGGCTCAGGCCCTGCGCGATGTTGCGCTCGACGTTCTCGACGACCACGATCGCATCGTCGACGACGATCCCGATCGCGAGCACGAGCCCGAACAGCGTCAGCGTGTTGATCGAATAGCCGAGCAGATAGAGCCACGCGAACGTGCCGACCACCGAGACGGGCACCGCGACGAGCGGAATGATCGACGCGCGCCACGTCTGCAGGAACAGGATCACGACGAGCACGACCAGCACGACGGCCTCGATCAGCGTGTGCTGCACCGCGCGGATCGATTCGCGCACGAACACCGTCGGATCCCACACGGGCCGGTACGCGACGCCGGGCGGGAACCGCTTCGACAGCTCGTCGAACTTCGCATACACGGCCTTCGCGACCTCGAGCGCGTTCGCGCCCGGCGACAGGAAGATGCCGACCACCGCCGATGGCTTGTCGTTGAAATACGAGCGCAGCGTGTAGTCGCCCGCGCCGAGCTCGATGCGCGCGACGTCGGACAGCTTCACGACCTGCCCGTCGTCGCCGGTGCGCAGCACGATGTCGCTGAACTCCTGCACCGTGCGCAGCCGGCCGCGCACGTTGATCGACAGCAGGAAGTCATTTTTCTTTGGCGACGGCTCCGCGCCGAGCTGGCCGGCCGACACCTGCACGTTCTGCTCGCGCACGGCGGCAATCACGTCGCTCGCGGTCAGGCCACGCGACGCGAGCCGGTTCGGGTCGAGCCACAACCGCATCGCATAGTCGCCGGAGCCGGACAGGCCGACGTCGCCGACGCCCGTGAGCCGCGACAGTTCGTCCTTCACGTGCAGCGTCAGGTAGTTGCGCAGGTACAGCGAATCGCGGCTGTTGTCCGGCGAATAGAGGCTCACGTACATCAGCGGCGTCGGCGACTGCTTCTGCGTGGTCACGCCGTACTGGCGCACCTCGTCGGGCAGGCGCGACAGCGCCTGGCTCACGCGGTTCTGCACGCGCACGGCGGCGGTGTCGGGATCGACGCCCTGCAGGAACGTGACGACGACCTGCAGGCTGCCGTCGGAACCGGCGACCGACTTCATGTACATGATGCCTTCGACGCCGTTGATCGCCTCTTCGAGCGGTTCGGCGACCGATTCGGCGATTTCCTTCGGGTTCGCGCCCGGGTAAGTCGCTCGCACGACGACGCTCGGCGGCACGACTTCCGGGTATTCGCCGGCGGGCAGCATCGGGATCGAGATCAGGCCGATCGCGAAGATCACGATCGACAGCACGACCGCGAAGATCGGCCGGTCGATGAAGAATCGGGAGAAATCCATTACCTGTCTCCCGTCACTGCACGGCCGGCGGCGCGCCGGCATCGGCGACGGCCTGCGTGCCGTTGCCCGGGCCGTTGCCAGTGCCGTTGCCTGCGCCATTGCCGGCACCACCGGCATCGGCGCGCGCGGGCAGCGCCTTCGGCTTCACCTGCGCGCCCGGATAGTAGATCCGCTGCACGCCGTCGACGACCACGCGGTCGCCCGCCTGAATCCCCTTCTCGATGATCCGCTCGCCATCCAGCCCGCGACCGATCGTTACGTCACGACGCAGCGCCTTGTCGCCGGGTCCGATCACATAGACGTACTTGCGGTCCTGGTCGGTGAGCACGGCCTTGTCGTCGACGAGCAAAGCATCCTGGTCGCGGCCGCTGACGAGCTGCACGCGCGCATACAGGCCCGGCGTAAACGTATGGTCCGCATTCGGCAGCCGCACGCGCGCGCGGATCGTGCCCGTTTGCGGGTCGAGCCGGTTGTCGAGGAAGTCGACGGTGCCCGCATGCGGGAAGCCCGTCTCGTTCGCGAGGCCCACGCGCACCGGATCGGCGCCGATCGCGCGATGCTTCGGATCGGCACGCCGCGCGTTGTAGCGCAGGTAGCTCTGCTCGTCGCAGTCGAAATACACGTAGACGGGGTTCTGCGACACGACGGTCGTCAGCAGCGTGTCGTCCGCGCGCGCCAGGTTGCCGACAGTGGCGACCGCACGGCCGACGCGGCCCGCGATCGGCGCGCGCACTTCGGTGAAACCGAGATTGAGCTTCGCATCGGCGACGGCCGCATCGGCCGCCTGCAGGTCCGCGCGCGCCTGCTCGGCCGTGGCGCGCGCGTTGTCGAGTTCTTCCTGCGACGTCGCATGCGCATCGATCAGCGTCTGCACGCGCTTGAGCTGCACGTTCGCGAGGCTCGCGGCCGCGCGGGCCCGCTGCAGCTGCGCGTTCGCGCGATCGAGCGCGATCCGGTACGGGCGCGGGTCGATCTCGAACAGCAGCTCGCCCTGCGCGACCAGGTCGCCTTCCTTGTAGGCGACGCGCTGCAGATAGCCGCTCACGCGCGGCCGCAGTTCGACCGCATCGACGGCTTCGACGCGTCCGTTGAATTCGTCCGCGAGGCGGATCGTGCGCGGCGCGATGGCGGCAACGCCGACTTCGGGAAGGGACTGGGCCGACGATGCGCCTTTGCCGTCGTGACAGCCCGACAACGCCAGCAGCAGTGCACAGGCCGCGCCCAAAGGCGACGTCCTGCGTAGGGATAAGGAGAGCATGATGCCTCGCGACGGGTTAAACTGCCGCGTAGCATAAAAGTTGAAGTTAACTTCAAGTCAAGCTTTCCCGGAGGGGCAACATGGGTATCCAGGAAACACCACAATGGCCGCTGATGTCGATTCGCGAAGTGGCCGCACGAAGCGGCGTACCGGCGTCGACGCTGCGGTTCTACGAGACGCGCGGGCTCATCAAGTCGCACCGTAACGGCTCGAGTCATCGCCACTATTCGCGCGCGGTGCTGCGGTTGATCGCGTTCATCGTGTTCGCGCAGAAGATCGGCTATACGCTCGACGAGATCGCCGAGCAGCTCGTCAGCCTCCCCGAGGACACCGCGCCGAGCAACAAGGACTGGCAGCGGCTGTCGCGCGGCTGGAAGCAGCGCGTTGCGAACCGGATCGAGGAGTTGCAGCGCCTGTACATCAACCTCGACGAATGTATCGGCTGCGGCTGCCTGTCGCTGAAGCGCTGCAAGCTGACGAACCCGGAGGACCGCGCGGGCCGCAACGGGCCCGGCGCGCGGCGCTGGCTCGGCGACAAGCCGCCGACGGATATCGAATGACCGGCAGGCCGGGCGCGGCGTGCGATGCCGCGCCCGGCCGCCGGGGTAGATTGCGTCACCCGACGCGCCAGCCGCCGTTCACCGCGATCGTCGCACCGGTGACGAACGATGCACGCGGCCCGGCGAGCCACGCGACCGCGTCCGCGATATCGTCCGGATGCCCGGCGCGGCCGGCCGGCGTCTGTTCGCGGATCGTCGCGGCGATGGCCGGCGCGACGCCGCTTTCACCGAAGAAGCGCGTGTCGGCGATATAGCCGGGCGCGACCGTATTGACCGTTGCGCCGCGCGGCCCGAGTTCGCGCGCCAATGCGACGGTGAACCCTTCGACGCCTGCCTTCGCCGCCGCGTACGCCAGGCCGCCCGGCAGCAGGCTGCCGGCGCGCGCCGCGATCGAGCCGATGTTGACGATCCGCGCACCCTGCTCTGCCAGGTGCGGCAGCACGGCCAGGGTCGTCACGAACAGGCTTTTCAGGTTCGCGTCGAGCACGGCGTCCCACACGCGCTCGGCCTCGCCCGCCTCCGTATCCGCGCCGACACGGCCGGTCAGTCCTGCGTTGTTGACCAGCACGTCGATGCAAGGCCACTGCTCGACGATCGCGGCGACCGCCGCCTCCGCACTCCGTCGTACGCTCAGGTCGGCCGCCTGCCCGATCGCCGCGCCGCCGAGCCGTGCGACGGCCGCTTCCAGCCGCGCCGCGTCGCGCCCGACGATCGCGACGCGATACCCATCCTCCACCAGCCGGCGCGCGATCGCAAAGCCGATCCCGCTCGACCCGCCCGTGACGATTGCCGTTCGCGCCTGTTCCCTCGCTGACATGACCTGCCCTCCCGAATGTCGACCGTTGATGACAAGACCATTCTGGGCAGCGCAGTGTGATAGGTAAAATACGAATTCGATGATCCACTGATACACAAAAGGTATCGCATGATCGATCTACGCCAGTTCAGGCAGTTCATCGCGGTCGCCGAGACGCTCAGCTTCCGGCGCGCGGCCGAGCGGCTGCACATGGCGCAGCCGCCGCTCAGCGCGGCGATCCGCAAGCTCGAGGACGAGCTGGGCGTCGCACTGTTCGAGCGCGACAACCGCGGCACGGCGCTCACGCCGGCCGGCGAGGCGTTCCTGCTCGAAGCGCGGCGCGCACTCGAACAGGC
>NZ_JAAGPE010000399.1:0-6654 GCF_017104605.1 Burkholderia sp. Ac-20384
AGCTGAGCACGGCGGCGATCTGCTGCGGCGTCACGTGGCCCGGGCGCAGCAGCGCCGGGAAGCCGCGCGACAGGTCGAGAATCGTCGATTCGATACCGACTTCCGATGCGCCGCCGTCCAGCACGTGCACGGTGTCGCCGAATTCGTCGCGGACGTGCTGCGCGGTGGTCGGGCTCACATGGCCGAACCGGTTAGCGGACGGCGCAGCCACGCCGCCGTGCCCGCCGCGCCGCGCGCTGAACGCGGCCAGCAGCGCCTGCGCGACCGGATGCGACGGGCAGCGCAGCCCGACCGAATCCTGGCCGCCGCTCACGGCGTCCGGAATGCGCGCATGGCGCTTCAGGATCAGCGTCAACGGGCCCGGCCAGAACGCATCGATCAACGCCTGCGCGTCGGCCGGCAGATCGTCGGCCCAGTAGCCGGGATCGCCGCCCGGCGGCAGGTGCACGATCACCGGATGATTCGCGGGCCGCCCCTTCGCCGCGTAGATGCGCGCGACGGCCTCGGGATTCGCCGCGTCACCGCCGAGCCCGTAGACGGTTTCGGTCGGAAAGGCGACGAGCTGGCCCGCATCGAGCAGCGCGGCGGCCGCGTCGATCTGCGCGGCCGTCACGGAGTTCGGGAGATCGATGGACATCGGCTGGCTCAGTCGAGCGGCACGCGCAGCAGCTGCGCGCACGCGGTGGCCGCGGCAACGGCTTCGTCGCGCGTTTCGGCCGTGAAGTTCACGTGGCCCATCTTGCGGCCGACGCGCGCATCTTCCTTGCCGTACAGGTGCAGGTGCGCGGTGGGCATCGCCGCGACCGTGTCCCACGGCGGCGTGACGGCATCGGCCGCCGCACCGTTCGGGAACCACACGTCGCCGAGGATGTTCAGCATCGCGGCCGGCGAATGCTGGCGCGGATTGCCGAGCGGCATGCGCGTCATCGCGCGCACCTGCTGCTCGAACTGGCTCGTTGCGCACGCATCGACCGTGTAGTGGCCGGAGTTGTGCGGGCGCGGCGCCATCTCGTTCGCGACGAACGAACCGTCTTCCAGCACGAAGAACTCGACGCACAGCACGCCGACGTAGCCGAGCGTATCGGCAATCCGCACGGCGGCCTGCTGCGCCTCTTCGACGCGCGCCGCATCGGCGGCCGGCGCGGGCACGACCGTCAGCGCGAGGATGCCGTTGTGGTGCGCGTTCTGCGCGAGCGGGAACGCGGCCGAACGGCCGTCCGCGCCGCGCGCGATCAGAGCCGACACTTCGTATTTCAGCGGCAGGCGCTTCTCGAGCACGCACGGCACGCCGTTCAGCGCCGCATGCGCGTCGCGCGCTTCCTGCGCGGTGCTCACCCGCACCTGGCCCTTGCCGTCGTAGCCGAGGCGCGCCGTCTTCAGGATGCCCGGCAGCACCGCGTCGAGCGCGGCATCGTCGAGCGCGGCGAGTGCCGCCGACGATTCGATCACGACGTGCGGCGCAACGGGCACGCCCGACGCTTCGATGAAGCGCTTCTCCGCGATCCGGTCCTGCGCGACCGCGACGCAGCGGCCGGCCGGCGCGACGAACGTCGTGCGCGCGAGGAAATCGAGGCTCGCGGCCGGCACGTTCTCGAACTCCGTCGACACCGCCTCGCACAGGTCGGCCAGTTCGGCGAGTGCGGCTTCGTCGTCGTAGGCCGCGCGCAGGTGGCGGTCGGCGACCGCGCCGGCGGGGCTCGTCGGATCGGGATCGAGCACGGCGACGCGATAGCCCATCGACTGGGCAGCAAAGCAGAACATGCGGCCGAGCTGGCCACCGCCGACCATGCCAAGCCACGCGCCGGGCAGGATCGGGGAAACGGAATCAGGAGTTGCGGTCATGTCAGTGGTCGGTCGCGGCGGGCGCTGCCCGCCGCAGTGGGGAGGTCAGGCAGCCGCGACGCGCGGCCGCCGGTGCGCCGTCATTCCAGCGGCGGCAGCACCATCGCGTGCGCGGCTTCGTTCTGGCGCACGCGGAACGCGGCGAGGCGGTTCGCATAGTCGACCGAGTTGCCGGACAGGATCGACACCGCGAACAACGCGGCATTCGCAGCGCCGGCCTCGCCGATCGCGAACGTCGCGACGGGCACGCCCTTCGGCATCTGCACGATCGAGTGCAGCGAATCGACACCCTTCAGGTACTTGCTCGCGACCGGCACGCCGAGCACCGGCACCGTGGTCTTCGCGGCCAGCATGCCGGGCAGGTGCGCGGCGCCGCCGGCGCCCGCGATGATCGCGCGCAGCCCGCGCTCGCGCGCCTTCTCCGCATAGTCGAACATCTCGTCGGGCATCCGGTGCGCGGACACCACCTTCGCTTCGTACGGCACGCCGCATTCCTGCAGGATGGCAACCGCGTGCTTCATCACGTCCCAGTCGGAACTCGATCCCATCAGCACGCCGACGAGCGGCGCGCTGTGCGTGTGGGCAGTCTGGATTTCACTCATTTGTTCAGTTCCTGTCGATCAGAGTCAGTGCTTCAGCACTCACTCTGGTCCCATGCAAAGCCCGATCAGGCGAGCGCCTGGCCCGTGATGCGCTCGAGCGCTTCCTGGTACTTCGCGGCCGTCTTCTCGACGACGTCGGCCGGCAGCGCCGGCGCCGGTGCCGTCTTGCCCCACGGCTGCGCCTCGAGCCAGTCGCGCACGAACTGCTTGTCGAACGACGGCGGGTTCGTGCCGACTTCGTACTGGTCGGCCGGCCAGAAGCGCGACGAATCGGCCGTCAGCACTTCGTCCATCAGGTACAGCTGGCCGTGGTTGTCGAGGCCGAATTCGAACTTCGTGTCGGCGATGATGATGCCGCGCGTGGCCGCGTAGTCGGCCGCTTCCTTGTACAGCTTGATCGAGATGTCGCGGATCGTCGCGGCCAGCTCGGTGCCGATGCGGCGCTCGGTTTCCTCGAACGTGATGTTCTCGTCGTGCTCGCCCATCTCGGCCTTCGCGGCCGGCGTGAAGATCGGCTCGGGCAGCTTCTGCGCGTTCTGCAGGCCTTCCGGCAGCTGCACGCCGCACACGGCGCCCGACGCCTGGTATTCCTTCCAGCCGCTGCCGGCCAGGTAGCCGCGCACGACCGCTTCGATCATGATCGGCTCGAGGCGCTTGACGACCACGCCGCGGCCCTTCACCTGCTCGACCTCATCGGCCGCGACGACGGCTTCCGGCGCGTCGCCTGTCAGGTGGTTCGGCACGATGTGCGCGAGCTTGTCGAACCAGAAGTTCGCCATCTGGTTCAGCACGCGGCCCTTGTTCGGAATCGGCTCGCCCATCACCACGTCGAATGCCGACAGGCGATCGGTCGTGACGATCAGGAGCTTGTCGTTGCCGACCGCGTAGTTATCGCGGACCTTGCCGCGACCGAGGAGCGGCAGCGAGCGGAGCGTGGATTCGTAGAGGGTAGACATCGTCTTTTCGCAGATAAGGAGCCAAACAAAAAGGGAAACGCCGTTCCCCGCGGCAGGCGGGAACGGCGGTCTTGCAATACGTCGGCGAACCGGCCGGACGACAGCGCCCGGGCGGTTGCCGGCCGGCCCTCGTTCGGCCGGACGGAGCGGCTGTGGGGCCGGATCAAACCCGGCCGAACAGCCTTGCCTTTGCCTTTCGGCGCGGCAATCGTACTACAGTCTTAGCGCACGACCTGTGCGAGCGCACCGGACTTGTACTGCTCGGCGATCTTGTCGAGCGACACCGGCTTGATCTTGCCGGCCTGGCCTTCGCAACCGAACGCGAGGTAGCGGTCGACGCAAACCTGCTTCGCCGCTTCGCGCGCGGGCTTCAGGTAGTCGCGCGGATCGAACTTACCCGGGTTCTCGAACAGGTAGCGGCGGATCGCACCGGTGATCGCGAGACGCAGGTCGGTGTCGATGTTGATCTTGCGCACGCCGTGCTTGATGCCTTCCTGGATTTCCTCGACCGGCACGCCGTAGGTTTCCTTCATGTCGCCGCCGAATTCGCGGATCTCGGCCAGCAGTTCCTGCGGCACCGACGACGAACCGTGCATCACGAGGTGGGTGTTCGGGATGCGCGCGTGGATTTCCTTGATGCGCTGGATCGACAGGATGTCGCCCGTCGGCTTCTTCGAGAACTTGTATGCGCCGTGCGACGTGCCGATCGCGATCGCGAGTGCATCGCACTGCGTGAGCTTCACGAAGTCGGCAGCCTGCTCCGGATCGGTCAGCAGCTGCTCGCGGGTCATCGTGCCTTCCGCGCCGTGGCCGTCTTCCTTGTCGCCCTTCATCGTCTCGAGCGAGCCGAGCACGCCGAGTTCGGCTTCGACCGTCACGCCGATCGAGTGCGCCATCTCGACGACCTTGCGCGACACGTCGACGTTGTACTCGTACGACGCGACCGTCTTGCCGTCGGCTTCCAGCGAGCCGTCCATCATCACGCTGGTGAAGCCGCTGCGGATCGCGGCCATGCAGACTGCCGGCGACTGGCCGTGATCCTGGTGCATCACGACCGGGATGTGCGGGTACGACTCGACGGCTGCTTCGATCAGGTGGCGCAGGAACGGCTCGCCCGCGTACTTACGCGCGCCGGCCGATGCCTGCATGATCACGGGCGCGCCAACCTGGTCCGCCGCCGCCATGATCGCCTGGACCTGCTCCAGGTTGTTCACGTTGAAGGCCGGCAGGCCGTAACCGTGCTCTGCCGCGTGGTCCAGCAATTGACGCATTGATACGAGAGGCATTGTGGAACTCCTTGGAATGAAAACCGGTGCGCCCTGACGCCGGCGCGGCGCTCGCTCCCGTTCGACTCCGGGGTGGCGCGGCGCGGCTGAGCGTCGAATAGCCGCATTTTATCGCGAAGCGCCTCCGATTCCGACCGCCCGGTGGCGCCGACTCGCAATTTGTTACGTTCGCACGGCACAATGCGGGCAAAAAAGAGAAAAAAAGCCGCGTGGGGCTTCGGACCCCACGCGGCTTTCGCATGAAAAACGGTGCCGGATCGATTTTTCAGCCGATCCGGGCGGGCGGCCCGCAGGCCGGCCCGATGCTCAGTCGGCGCTCAATAGTGCTCGCCGACCCGCACGATCTTCAGCGTGTTGGTGCCACCCGCCTGCCCCATCGGCTCGCCGACGGTCAGCACGACCATGTCGCCGTGCTGCACGTAGCCCTGCTTGACGACGATTTCGAGCGCCGCCTGCAGCGCCGAGTCGCGGTCGCTGTTGAAGTCGACGTGCAGCGGCGTCACGTTGCGGTACAGCGCCATCGTGCGCTCGCTGCCGACGCGCGGCGTCAGCGCGAAGATCGGCACGTGCGTGTAGTGGCGCGACATCCACAGCGCGGTCGCGCCGGATTCGGTCAGCGCGATGATCGCCTTCGCACCCAGGTGGTACGCGGTGAACAGCGCGCCCATCGCGATCGACTGGTCGATCCGCGTGAACGTGCGGTCGAGGAAATCCTTGTCCAGCTCGACGTGCTCCGACTTTTCCGCCTCGACGCACACGGCCGCCATCGTCTCGATCGTGACGACCGGATACTTGCCGGCGGCCGTCTCGGCCGACAGCATCACCGCGTCGGTGCCGTCGAGCACCGCATTCGCGACGTCCGACACTTCCGCGCGGGTCGGCACGGGTGCGTGGATCATCGATTCCATCATCTGCGTCGCGGTGATCACGAGCTTGTTCGACTCGCGCGCCATCCGGATCATCCGCTTCTGCAGTGCCGGCACGGCCGCGTTGCCCACTTCCACCGCGAGGTCGCCACGCGCGACCATGATGCCGTCGGATGCGTCGAGGATGCTTTGCAGCGCCGGAATCGCTTCCGCGCGCTCGATCTTCGCGATCATTTTCGGCTTGATGCCGTACGGCGCGCCCGCGATGTTCGCGAGCTGGCGCGCCATTTCCATGTCGGTCGCGTTCTTCGGGAACGACACCGCCACCAGGTCCGCGCCGAGCGACATCGCGGTGCGGATGTCTTCCATGTCCTTCGCGGTCAGCGCGGGCGCCGACAGGCCGCCGCCCTGGCGGTTGATGCCCTTGTTGTTCGACAGCTCGCCGCCCACCTTGACGATCGTGTGGATCTCGTCGCCGAGCACGCGCTCGACGGTCAGCACGATCAGGCCGTCGTTCAGCAGCAGCAGGTCGCCCGTGCGCAGGTCACGCGGCAGTTCCTTGTAGTCGAGGCCGACGCGCTCGTCGTTGCCGAGTTCGCAGCCCGCGTCGAGGATGAAGGCCTGGCCCGGCTCGAGCGTCGTCTTGCCGTTCTCGAACTTGCCGACGCGGATCTTCGGGCCCTGGAGGTCGGCCATGATCGCGATCTCGCGGCCGACCTTGCGGGCAGCCTCGCGCACCATCTCGGCGCGCTGGCGGTGATCGTCGGCCGTGCCGTGCGAAAAATTGAGCCGCACGACGTCGAGGCCCGCCTGCATCATCTGCAGCAGAATCTCCGGCGAACTGGAAGCCGGGCCGATCGTGGCGACTATCTTGGTGGCGCGCTGCATGAAACTCCTCATCTGGATCAAGGTGGATGCGCTGGGTGAAACGCTGCGAGAGCCGGAAACGGCGGGCCCAGCGGCGGCCGTTCCGGGGGGCGTGCCGGTGCTTGCGCCCGGCATCGCTTTGTTCTGAATCTCGTGGTGCTGCTCGGCCGCGTCGCCGGCGGCCGCCGGTGCGCGCGGGGCGGTGTTCGCCCGCGCGGGCGCGCGGGCGAACAAA
>NZ_JAAGPE010000400.1:0-240 GCF_017104605.1 Burkholderia sp. Ac-20384
TGGAAAAAAAAAAACAACCCGAGGTGCCAGCCTCTCTGCCCTCCCACACCGCTCACCCCCACCCCGGTTCACACGACCCCACTCGCGTCCTCAACGACCTCACGCCGCCGATCCCCCTATCACTTCCCAATGCTCACGCTGCATCCCCCGGTCCACCTCCATCACAGTCGCCCCGCTACGCTGCCACAGCAATCGCTCGCGTCCGACTCTGCGCCTACCACCATCTACACCTCACACATC
>NZ_JAAGPE010000401.1:0-6989 GCF_017104605.1 Burkholderia sp. Ac-20384
TGAGTGACCACAATTCGTCGTCGATAAGCTCTTTAGGCATCGCTTCCTGTCAGGCAAAACAAGACAGAAAGTTAACACCAAGTCGGAAAAGTTAACAGCTCAGAAATTTAATTTCGCAACAGCTTCTAAGTCAATGCGTGTCGTCGGGCGCCAGCGACTCAAGAATCGCCTTACGGCTGGTCGCGAGGATTTCGTCGGCCAGCGGCGAATCATCCGGGCACGCGCGCGACAGGACGATCGCGCCCACCAGATGGGCAAGCGTATCGATGATCTTTCCGCGCGCCTCTGGCTGATCTGCAGCCCCGACCCCCGAGACGCCGTCTTGCTCGAGAATGGCCGCCACTGCCCTTTCGATGCCATCAGCAAACGCCGCCTTGACGGCTGCCGGCTGCCGCGCAGCATCCCCACTCAGTGCGGCCATCGTGCAGCCCGTGCTGCGTCCGTCGCGATGCTCGCGCGACACATAGCGCTGCACAAATCCCGCAATGTCAAGCGCATCGCTCGCCGCCACGGTCTGCGCAATGCCGCACGTCACGGCCTCGGTCATCAAGTCCCCCTTGGATTGAAAGTGCCGATAGAACCCGCCATGCGTAAACCCCGCAGCCGCCATCAATTCCGCCACGCCGACACCGTCGTAGCCACGCTCCCTGAACAGCACGGAAGCCGTCTCGACAATGTGACGCCGGTTTTTCACAGCCTGCGTCCTCGAAACTTTCACAATCGCCACTCCCGATTTAAGTAAGCATCCAATGAATATTTTTGATGACAATCAACATCAAAGTCTTTGACGCCAATGATTGTCTTCGCCATCATTGGCGCGTGCAACCAGAGCGTTCGCGCCGACGTTTCGCCTACTGGCAATCCACGAACCGTCGTTCGACGACGGTATAGCGAAGGCCATGCTTGCTACCGACTCCCGACGTAGTTTCGACCGCGAGAACCGGATTCGGCATTTCAACTTCTCCTGAGGAATTCATCCATGACAACATCTTCCACCGTGCTGGTCACCGGCGCGTCCACCGGCATCGGTGCAACCTACGCTGAACGCTTTGCCGCCCGCGGCCACGATCTCGTGATCGTCGCGCGCGATCAGAAACGGCTGGAATCACTCGCAACCTCGCTACGCGATAAACACCGCGTTTCGGTCGACGTCCTTCCCGCCGATCTCACCCATCCGAACGAGTTGGCCGTGGTTGAGAAGCGTCTTGCCGACGACGCTGGCATCGACACGCTAATTAATAACGCCGGCATCGCCCAATCAGGAAGCTTTGTCGAACAGAAGAGCGAGGACATCGACCGGCTCGTGACGCTCAATACGACGGTCCTCACGAAACTTGCTGGCGCTATTGCGCCTCGACTTGCGCAAGCAGGGCACGGCGCCATCGTCAATATCAGCTCGATCGTAGGGCTGGCACCCGAATTCGGAATGGCCGTCTACGGCGCAACCAAGGCCTTTGTCCTGTTTCTGTCGCAAGGACTCAGCCTGGAACTAACGCCCAAGGGCGTCTACATCCAAGCCGTGCTGCCAGCGGCAACGCGCACCAAACTGTGGGAACGGGCGGGCATCGACGTCGATAAACTGCCGGCCGTCATGGAAGTGGGCGAACTGGTCGATGCCGCACTGGTCGGCTTTGATCGCCGCGAATCGGTAACGATTCCACCGCTGCAGGACGCAGCGAACTGGGAGGGGCTGGAAGTGGCGCGGCGCGCACTGCTCCAGAACGTCAAGCAATCGGAAAGCGCTGCACGTTACCGCACGACGGGGCAAACGACCTGACCGGCACAACCGGGCAACCGGCCTCGATGCGATCGATCGCGCCAGGACCGCGCCGGATTCCCTTTCCCAGTTTTCCAAATAGCATCCTAACCCTCGAGATCAAGGATTCATGAAAGCATTTCACATCGATCGATATGGCACAGACGTCGCTGGGCGAATCAGCGAACTCCCCGATCCGGCAGTGCGAGGCAACGACGTTCTCGTGAAGGTCCATGCAGCAAGCGTCAATGTTCTGGATTACAAAATATTGAGAGGTGATTTCAAGCGGATCCTGCCGTACAAATTTCCGCTGATCCTTGGCAACGATCTGGCCGGTGTCGTCGTGGCAGTCGGGCCAGAGGTCCGCCGCTTAAAGGTCGGCGACAACGTGTATGGCTATCCCGGCCAGGACCGCATCGGCACCTTTGCCGAACTGATTTCCGTGAGCGAGGATTCACTGGCGCTTAAACCCCGCAATGTCGACATGGAGCAGGCCGCATCGGTTCCCCTGGTCGGGTTGACCGCATGGCAAGTGCTCGTCGACGTCGCACAAATTAGAAAGGGGCAAAAAGTCCTGATTCACGCAGGCTCTGGCGGAGTCGGCACGTTCGCCATCCAATTGGCGAAGCATCTCGGCGCCATTGTGGCCGCCACCACGAGCACCGGCAACATCGATCTGGTGAAATCTCTCGGCGCCGACGTCGTCATCGACTACAAGACGCAGCACTTCGAGAACGAGCTCAGTGATTATGACGTGGTCATGCACACCCTCGGCCGCGATATTCTCGAGAAATCACTGCAGGTGCTGAAACCGGGCGGCCATCTCATCTCCATTTCCGGCCCGCCGGATCCGGAATTTTCCCGCCAGCGGAACCTGCCCTGGCTAGCGAGGCAACTGATTCGAATGATGAGCCATGGAATCAGAAAGCAAGCGCGCAAACGCAACATTCGCTATGCGTTCGTCTTCGTCCAACCCAACGGAACGCAGCTTGAAACCATTTCGACCGCCATCGAATCCGGCACTGTCAAACCTGTGATCGATCGATCGTTTGGATTCGATGCGATCGCTGACGCATTGGACTACATCGAAAAGGGACGTTCGCGAGGCAAGGTGACGATCAAGATCCAATAGCTTCCAGCCGCTCCGCCAGCCCGCCTGTGTGGCGGCCGATCGATGACCGGCCGCCAGGAACAGGTTACAACGTGTTGATGCCCATGAAGTTGGTCGTATCGACCCCGGTGACATGCTCGAACGCAAGTCGACCGATGCTCTTGCCATGTGCAAGTACGTTGTCACCGCCAAGCGTATCGCTCAGTTGATCACGTGCGCTACCGCTGACCCGTCCGCCGCCATGCGCATTTGCGGTCTGCTGCAACATTCCGCCGAGCGCAGCTCCCATCGCCTGACTGATCTTACCCGAACTGACCGATTTTGCGAGCGCACGGGTTGCGTCGCTCGGATTGCCACTGGCAAGTGCATTCTCAAAAGCCTGAAAGCCAGGCTGATCCTGCTGGCTGTACATCGCCAAAGCCTGTCCTTCCGCACCCAGCTGCAGCGGCTTGCCGTCTGCAACTAGATCGCCGGTAGCGGCCGGAATGGCGACCGGACCGCCCAAGCCAATGCCGCCCATACCACTCATACCACCAGTTGTCGGATAGCCGCCCATCGTCGGGAAGCCTCCCAGGCCGCCGGTCGTGGGCAGGCCATTCATGCCGCCCGTCGTGGGGTAACCGCCCAGACCGCCGTTCACCGGCAGGCCGCTCGTGCCCCCCATTGTCGGGTAGCCTCCCAGGCCACCTGTCGGTGGAATTACCTGACCCGCACCCGGGAAGTTGCTGCCCAGCCCCAGTGCCACCGCGCCGCCGCCCAGGCCACCCGGAATATTCCCGACCGGGCCGAGCCCACCCATTGCCGCCCAATGAAAATTGCTGGTCCCTGAAATGCCATCCTGGCCGAGCACATCGTGTGTCTCGATTTGTTCATAGATCTGCGGGTTCGCCAGCATGAACTGCGCCGCTTCCCTGACCGGCTGGGGCGTTAAGCCGTTCGTCGCAAGCTGGTAGAGTGAGTTCGGGTTTTCCGCGCTGATGCCGTTCTGGGTCATATACGACGCCAGCGTGGCTGACGCGTTCTGGGCCGTCATCGGCTGGGCATAACCCATCGCAGGATTCATAGCCAACGATGATTGTCCGCCGAAGCCATTCTGCTGCAGTTGCGAGACCACGCCCTGGAGCAGGTTCTGGAGCCACGCTTGCTGACCGCCAACGGCGGTCTGATTCTGACCCGACAGGTACGTCCCATTCACATAGGAAATCGGGTTGGTCGCGTAATTTTGTGGATACGAGTTCAACAGCGTAGTCGACATGATTTTACCTGTAAGGTTAGGTTAACGAAATATCTTCACTGCTACTGCCCTGCGAAACTTAGTCTAAGATACGAGGCTGGTCGGTCGTGCTCCGGTGCGAACATCGCATCGAAAACACGAATGATCAGGACGCTGCCATCGCGCTAGCTCAGGCGCGAACCCACGTCGCTGCTGCCGAAAACCGAGGCGCATCCTGCCCGGGAGGCGCCAGTTGGGCCGGTTGAGCTGCGGGCTCGCTCGACGGCGGGCCGTCTTTCAGATGGTTTTTAGCGGCACGCTCGAGCAAACGGAAGCCAATGTGCGCCGCCTCCGGATTGTCACGTTGCTCCGAAGCCGTCTGCGCATAGCTGTGCCACAGCGGATCTTCGAGACCGAACAGGCATACCGCCATCAAAGCCGCATACAGTGACGATTGCTTCGACACCTCGTCCTCGTCCTCGAGCACGCGGCGTGCGTCTGCCCAATTCTGACGCCGTAAATAGCGCCACGCGGAAACTGCGCCAGCGCCTGACCATTTCGGCCGCAACACCCGAATCGCGTCGAGCAGGTCTTCGAAGTCCGACGCGTTTTCAAGTTGCGACGCCGTCCACAATATTTTGGTAAGACCGCCGGCGATGTCGTCCGTGCATCCTGTGTCAGTCACGATGTCCTCGTTTGCCTGGAATGCTGCAATCAAAAAATGCGCGTAGTCGACGCGCGGCCATCGAGTACATCTCCGCCGGGTAGCTTGTGCCGCCGGGATTCCCCGTTGCAGATGAGTTTCCGGTATCCGGTGGATCGGCGGCGCACCAATGCGAACCTATCGATCAGGCGGCGAAAGCGAGATGGCAGACTATGCGTCGCATGCTGTGCTTCAAGGGACCGCCCCCCATCGACGCGAACAATGGCATTCGACCGAATCACCGACAGCTTGTTCGACTCGAAGCCTGTTCGAGCGGTCGTCATCTGTATGCAGCCGCTCCTCGGTGCGAGGCCCTTATCCAATCGATGGCCCAAGCCGTTTCCTCCAAGTTTCCCATTGATAGGAAAGCCGATTTCAAGGACTCGCACCCTTAATCGCCACGGGGTCATTCAGACACGAGCCGGTTCGCTTTCCCGGTGCTCTCTTCGCAACATGTTTATGAATCACGAAAATGCCAATTACCGTACAAAGACGGCCGCTTGATCAGACCCAATTCTATCAATCCATCTCGTTAGAGGAACCGAATGTCCAACAACAGTGTCTCGTCATCAAGATTTCGCAGCATCGAACTTCAACCACGGGGTTCGCAGGCCGAACCGATTGCGCCGACAATACAAAGGCGAGCAAGCCAAGCCACCCCATCCGGATCGCTGGCCAACCTACAGAGCCTCGGCCAACGCCCGCGCGCAGATTCGTCCGCACTCGAAGCCAGTCCTTCGGGCGCGCACAGGGAAATTACCTCATCAGTCTCTCCTGCCGCATCGGGCATCGGCCCGAACAATCACGACGCATTGCTGCGCGCAGTAGAAGACCTTTTCCGCCCGCACTTCGAATCGGGATTCAACGATGAAGTCACGCAACTGATTGCTGACCGCGTCCAGCAGTTACATGCAATGGGCGAGACGGCCGAGTCGATCGCTGCTGTCTTTGCGAAGGCGCATCGCATGGATGCGGCTGCGTCGATGGCGTCGGGCTTCCTCGGGTCGATACCTTTTGGCGCCGCCACGGTGGTCGAATCCAAGGTGCCACAATTGACGAACTATGCGAAAACGCCGACCGAGCAAGCCATGGCAGGAGGCACCCTAGCCCACATCTTCGATGCAGCCGGCTCAGAGCTACTACGCCAGTCGAGAGAAAATGTCACCTGGCTCGCCCCCTCCACCGAGAATGCCGGCGCAGACAACGCCACTGCCCCAACAGAGGAAGGTCTCGCCGAACACCAACGCGTCGCCGTGGTCGAACGGATGAAGGAGAGAAGTGCGCCTAGCGCGCTGCAACAGCACCTGGAAGCGGCTGCCGCCATTCAGACTTTCAGCGCGCGCAACATCGTGCGCTCGATCGTCACCCCGGCGATCACGGCGACCAAAGGTGCGGCAGTCGCTGGGCAAGTCGACATGTGGATGTCCGCTGTCGGATCGCCATTGGCGGGTGCGGCTTCGGCGTTGATCGGAAATGCGATCGAACGCAAACAGCATCGCGTCGGCCCTGAATATCTGCTCGCTCGCTCAGATTGGAAACAGCAATACGAAAACTTGAAGAAAGCGACATGGAGCGGTGCCGCAGCAAACGGGCTTGGCAGGCTCGCCCGGATTCCGATCGATGTTGCAACAAACGCGACAACCGCCGCACAGTCGTTGCTGAAGCCAACCAAACTCGCAACAGGCGCCGCGCTTACATTTGGTTCAGGCCTCTCCGGCGCAGTCCAAGACGCGATCGCCAAGCAAAATCCAGGCCATTCACCAGCCACGACGGCGCTCGCCACGCAAGTGGCTGGGACAGTCATCTCCGGAGTTGTGACCTTTCCGGCATGGACATCGGCCGCCGTCGCAACCGACGCGATCGCGAAAAAAGTGACTGCCATCGCCCACTCCGCCGGAAACGTCATTCAAAACGGCGTCGCGAATGCCGCCAGTGCGACGCTGACGGGTGTCGGAAACGTGATCGACAGTACCGCCTCGCGCGGCGCACAGGTAGTTGGCGACATGGCAACGACCCTGCGTCGACGATCGCCGGCGGCGGCCGGGACTTCGCTGTCCGCAGCTGAGGACGCTGTCTGATTGACCCTGTCTCGATTCCACGTACAGCAAGAAGTTTGATAACTTTTTGACTGTATGGAGAACAGAATGGCAGAGAACGTGGTGCCGAGAAGGCAATACACGCAGGAATTCAAGGTGGAGGCGGTGCG
>NZ_JAAGPE010000402.1:0-6809 GCF_017104605.1 Burkholderia sp. Ac-20384
CGCGGGCCGCCGCGGGCCGGCGCCCAAGCGGGCGGAGCGCGATCGCGACGCCGGCCCGGCAGGCAAGGAAAAGAAGGCAGCGGCCAAGCCGCGCGCATCCGCCGGCAAACGTCCTGCGGCCGCCAAGCCGGCGCGCAAGAAGAAGTCGTAACGGTCATCGGGAAGCACGCGCGATGCGCGCCCTTCCCGCCCCCCTATTCGCCGATCTCGAGCGCCTGCGCGACGGCCTCGATCCGTGCGCGATGCACGGCTTCCTTGATCTTCTCCGTATCGTTGCCGATGCCGCGCGCGATTGCACCGGCATCGACGCTGCGCGCAGCCGCGAGCGCAACACGCAGCCGCTCGGCCTGCGGATACGGCTGCGCGTCGAGCCCGAGCCGCCCGCGCGCATCCGATTCGCATGCCTGCAGCATCTCGGCGAAACGCGCCGGCTTGCGCAGCGCGTCGCTGCGCTCGAACAGCCGCACCAGCGCGGCCGCGCCCATCTCCATCACGCGATGCAGGTTGCCGTGCTCGCGCGCGACCACCAGCGCGAGATCGCGGCATTCGTTCGGCACGCGCAACCGCTCGCACAACGGCTTGAGCAGGTCGACACTGCGTCCCTCGTGGCCGACGTGGCGCGGCAGCACGTCGGCCGGCGTCGTCGCCTTGCCGAGATCGTGCGTGAGCGCCGCGAAGCGCACCGGCAGCGAATAACCCTGCTTCGCCGCATAGTCGACGACCATCATCACGTGCACGCCCGTGTCGACCTCCGGGTGGTAATCGGCGCGCTGCGGCACGCCCCACAACGCATCGACTTCCGGCAGGATGCGCGCGAGCGCACCGCACTCGCGCAGCACCGCGAACATCCGCGACGGCTTCGCCTCCATCAACCCGCGCGCGATTTCCTGCCACACGCGCTCGGGCACGAGCGCGTCGACCTCGCCCGCGTCGACCATCCGCCGCATCAGCGCGAGCGTTTCGTCCGCGACCGTGAAATCCGCGAACCGCGCGGCGAAGCGCGCGATGCGCAGGATCCGCACCGGGTCCTCGACGAACGCATCGCTCACATGCCGGAACACGCGCGCGCGCAAATCGGCCTGCCCGTCGAACGGATCGATCACCGGCCCGACCAGCTCGCCCTCCGGGCTCACCTCGCGCGCCATCGCGTTGACCGTCAGGTCGCGCCGCGCGAGATCCTCGTCGAGCGTCACGTCCGGCGCGTAATGGAACTGGAAGCCGTGATAGCCGGCCGCCGTCTTGCGCTCGGTGCGCGCGAGCGCGTACTCCTCCTGCGTCCGCGGATGCAGGAATACCGGGAAATCCTTGCCGACCGGCCGGAAACCCTGCGCGGCCATCTGCTCGGGGGTCGCGCCCACCACCACGTAGTCGCGGTCCTGCACGGGCACGCCGAGCAATTCGTCGCGGATCGCGCCGCCTACTGCGTAGATATTCATGGCGTCGGCTCGTACTCGGCGATCACGTTCGTTTCGCGGCGCGCAGCGTCGATCCAGCGCTGCACGGCCGGCAGCGCCGTCACGCGGGCCGCATAGCCGGCCGCTTCCGGCGACAGGCCCGGCGCATACGTGTTGAAGCGCATCACGACCGGCGCGTACATCGCATCGGCAATGCCGAATTCGCCGAACAGGAACGGCCCGCCCGACGCCTCGAGACACGCGCTCCACAGCGCATCGATGCGCGCGACATCGGCGAGCGCGTCGGGTGTCGCACCGCGCCCCGGCATCGATGCGCGCACGTTCATGCCCATCTGCGTGCGCAGCGCCGCGAAGCCCGAATGCATCTCGGCCGCGACGCAGCGCGCATGCGCGCGCTCGAGCGGATCGGCCGGCCACATCGGGAATTGCGGATAGCGTTCGGCGAGCGTTTCGGCGATCGCGAGCGAATCCCAGATCGCGACGCCGTGGTCGTCGACCAGGCACGGCACCTTGCCGGACGGCGAATACTCGCGGATGCGTGCGGCCGTGTCATCGTGGCGCAGCTCGATGGCGATCTCGTCGAACGGGATGCCGAAGTGCGCGAGCAGCAGCCACGGGCGCATCGACCACGACGAGTAGTTCTTGTCTCCAATGACGAGTTTCATGGCGGTATTCCGGAAAACGCGAAGGTGAAAAGGAGAACGCTGCCGGCCTAGCGGCGCGAGCGGAACCAGTCGAACCGGGACCGCTGCGCGGTATGGCCGAGATACGCGGGCGCGATGCTTTCGAGGCTCGCGGGCGAGATCCCGAGCTCCGGCGCGAGCGGCCCCGACAGCACGTTCGGCACCGACATCGTCGCGAGATTGTCGCGCGTGAGCACGGGCTCGCCGGGCAGGCATTCGAACACGCTTGCCTGCAACCGCGCGAGCGCGTCGGGCAGCCGCACGATGCGCGCCTGCCGGCCGACCAGCGTGCCGCAATAGCGCACCAGCTGCTCGAGCGTGTAGACGGTCGGGCCGCCGAGTTCGTAGGTCTTGCCGTGTGCGGCCGCGAGATCGAGCGTGTTGACGAACGCGCGCACGACATCGCCGACGAACACCGGCTGGAAGCGCGCGTCGGGCATCGCGAGCGGCAGCACGGGCACCGAGCGCTGCAGGTTCGCGAACGTGTTGAGGAACGCGTCGCCGGGGCCGAACACGACCGACGGGCGGAAGATCGTCAGCGCGAGCGAATCGGTCGCCGCGATCGCGTGCAGCGCGGCCTCGCCGTCGCCCTTCGAGCGCTGGTACATGCTCGCGCCATGCGAATCGGCGCCGAGCGCGCTCATGTGCAGCACGCGCTGCACGCCCACCTCGGTGCAGGCGGTCGCGAGCGCGGCCGGCAGCGTGACGTGCGCGCGTTCGAAGCCGGGCCCGTACGGCGTGCCGCGGCCGCCGTGCAGCACGCCGACCAGGTTGATCGCCGCGTGCGTACCGGCGACGAAGCGCGCGAGCGTGCGCGTGTCGAGCGCTTCGAGCTCGACGATTTCGACCGGCAGCATCTGCAGGTGACGCGCGTGGTCGCGCCGGCGCGTGCCGATCCGTACCTGCTTGCCGGATTCGATCAGCGCATTGACGAGCCGGCTGCCAATGAAGCCGGTGCCGCCCAGCAGCGCGACGGTCTGGCGATCCATGTTAGAGCCTCAAAAGAACACTGCCGCGTCTCGCGCGGCAGTGTGAAGATTGCGTATCAGGGCGAGATCATGCCTAGACGTTTCTTCAACGACTGCGGTTTGCCCTCGAAGAGCGCCGCGTAGTAGACGGTGTTCGACAGCACGTTCTTCACGTAGTCGCGCGTCTCGTTGAACGGAATCGTTTCTGCGAAGATCGCGCCTTCGACCGGCTGCGTCAACACCTGGCGCCACTGGCGCGGCCGGCCCGGGCCCGCGTTGTAGCCGGCCGTGGCGAGCACCGGCGAGCTGTCGAAGTTGTTGTAGATGTCCGCCAGATACCAGGTGCCGAGCTGGATGTTGGTATCGATGTCGTGCATCTGCGCGCGCGAGATCGTGCCCATGCCGAGCTTCTTCGCGACCATCTGCGCGGTGGCCGGCATCAGCTGCATCAGGCCGCCCGCGCCCACCGACGAACGCGCGCTGGTGATGAAGCGCGATTCCTGGCGGATCAGCCCGTACGCCCACTCGACGTCGAGGCCCGTCGATTGCGCATAGCGCTCGACGATATTGCGGTACGGCGACGGGTAGCGCAGCGTGAAGTCGTGCTCGGCCTTCGTGCGGTCGGCCGTGTTGACCGTGCGGTCGAGCAGCTCGACGCGCTTGCCGTATTCGGCCGCGGCCAGCAGCTGGCGATCGGTCATCCCGCGCAGCGGCCAGTTCCATTCGCGGTTGCCTTCGAGGCGCAGGTTCAGCGCGTAGAAACGCTGCGCGAGCGCGAAGCCCGGAATCTTGCTCATCGCGTCGATCTCGGCGTCGCTCACCTTCGTGCGCGGCGGGATCGTCGTGCGCTGGCCGAGCTCTTCGCCGGCGAGTTGCCCGTAGAAGTTGAACTGGCCCGCGACCTGCTCGAATTCCTGGTTCGCCTGCAGCGTGTCGCCGCTCTGCTTGAGCGCGCGCGCATGCCAGTAGATCCAGGCCGGATCGTCGCGCAGCGACGGCGGCATCTGCTCGATCGACCAGCGCACCATCGGCCAGTTGCCGGCGAGCAGCGCGGCGCGCGTGCGCCATTCGTAGCCCGGGTTCGACAGCGGCGCATTCGTGGATTTCGCGTACCAGACCGACGCGAGCGGCGAGCGCTTGATCGCGCCCTGGTAGCCGATCGCGCCCCACGCGATCGCCTGTTCCTGCTTGGTCAGCGAGGCGGCGACCGACGTCAGCATCCCGGCTGCCGCGTCCGGATCGTTGCGCGCCATGCGGCTGAGCGCGATCAGCGCGAGCTGGTGCGAGGTCGCGTCGGGGCCGACGCCGCGCGCGAGGTACAGCGGCGGCGCGCTCGTCGCCTGGTCGAAGCCGACCGGGCGCGGGCCGAGCGCATCGACGATCTTGCCGCCGAGCGTCGTGTAGTTCTGCTCGTACGCGAGACGCGCCTGCTGCCACACGTCGTCGCTCGTGAACTGCTGGTTGACCGTCAGCGCGGTGATCAGGTCGACGCACGCGTCGCCGTAGTTCTTCGGCTCGACGAGCAGCGCACGTGCCGCATCGGCGACGTTCTCGCCGCGCGCCGCGCGCGATTCGAGCGCATAGCACTTGACCTGCGTGTCGTCGTCGAGCACGAAGCGCTTGTACTGGTCGTCGAAGTTGCGCCAGTCGTGGCGCGCGCCAAGCACGAGCAGGTAGTCGTTGCGCAGGCGGTCGGCGATCGCCTGGCCGTCGTAGCGCTGCAGGAACGACTGCACGGGCGCGTCCGGCGCGTCCACGCGCGCGCGGCCCGTCGAATCGAACAACTGCGGCTTGATCTGGAAATACTCGACGTAGGACGGTACCGGATAGTTCGGGATCATCGACGCGAGCTGCGCGGCTTTCGCAGCGTCGTTGCGACGCGCGGCTTCACGAAGCTGCACGAAGGTCTGGTCGTCCCCGGAGACCGTATCGTCGTTCGGTGCGGCGCACGCAGCCGTGCCCGCGACGAGCGCGGTGGCCGAAAGCGTCAGCGCGACCGCGCGATATACTCGGAAAAGGCTGTTCGACATCGTTTTGAATGGAGCACGAAGTGAGCGAAAGCATAGCACGCAACCCTGTGCCAAACCCGAAGGTTGCGCTACGCAAAACGCTGTCCGGCGCGCGCCGCGACGCCGCGTCGCAACCCGCCGCGAACGCCGCGCTCGACGCGCGGCTGCGCACGCTGCTCGAACGGCTCGCGCCGCGCACGGTCGGGTTCTACTGGCCGCTGCCGGGCGAATTCGATGCGCGCGATGCGGTGCTCTCGTGGTGCGCGGCCGGTGCCGGCCGGCAGGCCGCGCTGCCCGTGATCGACGAGCGGCACACGCCGCTCGAGTTCCATGCGTGGGACGCGCACACGCCGATGCGCGAAGGTCATCACCGGATTCCGGAACCGGCGTCGGGAATCGTCGTCGTGCCCGACCTGTTATTGATTCCCTGTGTGGGATTCGACCTGGAGCGCTACCGGCTCGGCTACGGCGGCGGCTACTACGACCGCACGCTGGCCGCGTGGCCGGGCACCGAGCTGCCCGTGACGGTCGGCATCGCCTACGATGCGTGCCGCGTCGACGCACTGCCGGCCGAAGCGCACGATCTCGCGCTGCACTGGATCGTGACCGACGCCGCGCTGTACCCGGCCGCCGGATGATGCGGCGGGCGGCGCCGCATCCGTCGTCGCACGCCCGTCAGCGCCCCGCCGCGCGCCACCTGCGGCGCAACCGTTTACAGCGATGCCGCCGCGCGCGCAGCCGTGTCGTACAGGCCCGATGCGTTGCGCAGCAACTGCGCCGCGTCGCCGATCTGCTCGTTGGTGAGCCCGCTGTCCTTCAGCGTCTCGATCAGGCAGTGCTCGCGCACCTCGCGGTACTTCAGGCACAGGTCGCGGCCCGCGTCGGTCGCGAAGAAGAACACTTCCTTGCCGTTCTTCTCGCTTTTCACATAGCCGCGGGCGATCAGTTTTTTCAGCGCATAGGTCGCGACGTGCGTATCCTCGATATTGAGCACGAAGCAGATGTCGGCGAGCTTCTTCTTGCGTTCGCGATGGCTGACGTGATGCAGCAGCGACACCTCGACCGCCGTCATGTCCTTCGCGCCGGCCGCCGACATGCAGCGCACCATCCACCGGTTGAAAGCATTGCCTGCCATGATGAGCCCGTACTCGAGCTCCGACAGCTCCGCGCTCGAATCGGAAACGAGGTGTTCGGATGACACGATCTTGGTCGCAGGACGCTTCATGGAAAGGCGGAGCAAGCCGGATGACAGGGTGTGCCGAGTGTACGCCAGAAGCCTCGACATACGGGCTAGGCGAAAACGCTTATTGGGAAGTTGTCGATATTTTATTGACAATGTGCGCTAACATTGCCGTCCGAACCGTGCCAGTCCGATGACGCAACCCCGCATTTATCCGCTCGGCGATGCCGCCCTCGTCTGCGAGATGCCGCCGCCCGCCACGCTCGATTGCCAGCGCCGCGTCTGGGCCGTTGCCGAGGCCGCGCGCGCGTGGCCCGACGTGATCGACGTCGTGCCCGGCATGAACAACCTGACGATCGTGTTCGACGCGCTCGCCACGACGGCCGAGTCGCTCACGCCGGCGCTGCGCGACGCGTGGGAAACCGCCGACGTCGAGCACGCGGACGGCCGCGAGGTCGAGATCCCGGTCGAATACGGCGGCGCCGCCGGCCCTGACCTGCCGGCCGTCGCCGCGCATACCGGCCTGTCGGCCGACGAGGTCGTCGCGCGCCACG
>NZ_JAAGPE010000403.1:0-6768 GCF_017104605.1 Burkholderia sp. Ac-20384
TCCGGCACGCTGACCTTCATGGTCGGCGGCAGCGACGCGGATTTCGAGCGCGTGAAGCCGGTGCTCGCGGGCATGGGCAAGAACATCGTCCACTGCGGCGCGACGGGGATGGGGCAGGTCGCGAAGGTCTGCAACAACCTCGTGCTCGGCATCTCGATGGCAGCGGTGTCGGAGGCGATGTCGCTCGGCGTCGCGCTCGGTATCGACCCGAAGGTGCTGGCCGGCATCGTCAACACGTCGACGGGCCGCTGCTGGAGCTCGGATACCTACAACCCGTATCCGGGCGTGATCGATACCGCGCCGTCGTCGCGCGGCTACTCGGGCGGCTTCGGCACCGACCTGATGCTGAAGGATCTCGGCCTCGCGAACGATGCGGCGAAGCAGGCCCGCCAGCCTGTTTATCTCGGCGCGCTCGCGCAGCAGCTGTACCAGACGATGAGCAGCCGTGGCGACGGCCAGCTCGATTTCTCGGCGGTGATCCGCCTGTACCAACCGGCAACGAAGAAGGACGCGTGATGATCGAACTGGACTACGTCGACGACGGCGCGATCGCGTGCGCGACGCTCAAGCGTCCGCCCGCGAACGCCTTTACCGCCGACGGGCTGCGGCAATTGCAGGAAACCGTCGCCGAACTGAATGCGAACCCGCGCGTGCGCGCGCTGGTGATCACCGGCGACGGCCCGAAGTTCTTCAGCGCGGGCGCCGACCTCAACACGTTCGCCGAAGGCGACCGAGCGGTGGCACGCGCGATGGCGTCGCGCTTCGGCGCGGCGTTCGAGGCGCTGCACGACGCGCGCGTCGTGACCATCGCGGCGATCAACGGCTATGCGATGGGCGGCGGGCTCGAATGCGCGCTCGCGTGCGACCTGCGGATCGCGGAGACGCATGCGCAGATGGCGCTGCCCGAGCCGTCGGTCGGCCTGCTGCCGTGCGGCCTCGGCACGCAGACGCTGCCCTGGCTCGTCGGCGAAGGCTGGGCGAAGAAGATCATCCTGACCGGTGCGCGTGTCGACGCAGCCACGGCGCTGCGGATCGGCCTCGTCGAGGACGTCGTGGAGTCGGGCGCCGCGCGTGATGCGGCGCTGGCGCTCGCGCGCAACGTCGCGCGGCAGAGCCCGCACGCGGTCGCGTACAGCAAGGAGCTGATCGGCCTCGCGCGCCGCGGCGTGCCGCGTAGCGCGGCGCTCGCGGTCGAGCGCGAACGCTTCGTCGACCTGTTCGACACGAACGATCCGCGCGAAGGCGTGGCCGCGTTTCTCGGCAAGCGCGCGCCGCAGTGGAATACGGACGGAGAGCCGCAACGATGAGCACGCCGGTGACGAATCACGACGCGTTCGCGGAGCACGCCCCCGAGGTGCTGTTCCGCGTGGTGAATCGCGTGGCGCTGATCACGCTGAACCGGCCGGCCGCGCTCAACGCGCTGTCGTACGCGATGATCGGCGAGCTGGCCGCGCTGCTCGAGCGCTGCCGCAATGACGACCAGATCGTCGCGGTCGTGCTGCGCGGCGCGGGCGAGAAGGGTTTCTGCGCGGGCGGCGACGTGCGCGCGCTGTACAAGTTGGTCGCGCAGCGCGAAACCTGGCTGCCGTTCTTCGTCGACGAATACCGGCTCGACTACGCGATCCATACGTTCCCGAAGCCGGTGGTCGCGCTGATGGACGGCGTGACGATGGGCGGCGGCATGGGCCTCGCGCAGGGCGCGGCGCTGCGCGTCGCGACCGAGCGCAGCAAGATCGCGATGCCGGAGACGCGCATCGGCCTCGTGCCCGACGTCGGCGCGACGCATTTCCTGTCGCGCATGCCGGTCGAACTCGAGCTGTACGTCGGGCTGACCGGTGCAATGCTGTCGGGCGCCGATGCGCTGACCGCGAAGCTCGCGGATCTGTGCGTGCCGTCCGCGTGGCTCGACACGTTCGAGACGCGCATCGAAAGCGTCAAGTGGGAAGGCGATGCGCTGCCGTTGCTGCGCAAGGTGTTCGAGCCGCCGTGCAACGTCGTGCCGCACGCGGCGCTCGACGGCCAGATGCCGTGGATCGTGCGTCACTTCGACAAGCGCTCGACCGTCGAGCGGATCGTTGCAACGCTGACGCAGGATCTCGCGCGCGAGGAGTTGTCGCGCGAGCACCGTCAATGGCTGCAGGCGACGCTCGACGCGCTCACCGGGCATTCGCCGACGATGCTGTGCGTGACGCGCGAAGCACTGCTGCGCGGCCGCCAGATGACGCTGGCCGAATCGTTCCGGATGGAGCTCGGCATCGTCGCGCGCGCGATCGAGGAAGGCGACTTCTGCGAAGGCGTGCGCGCGCATCTCGTCGACAAGGATCGCAAGCCGCGCTGGGCGCCCGCGTCGCTCGTCGAGCTGCGCGCCGAACGCGTGCGGCATTTCCTCACGTCGCCGTGGAAGCTGTTCGCGCATCCGCTGGCGGCGCTGGGCGCGGATTGAACCGCCGGCACGGGGCCGGCAACCTGGAAGGCGGCGCTTGCTTCGGCATCCGCCGCTTTTTTATTTCGAGGTCGGCACGCATCCAGTGTCGGACTCGCATTCACACGCATTACCATCCGCTGCGTTAAATCACAACTGCCGGGAATGGATGAAAGTCTCAATAATAATTTCCGGATTCAAGGGTGATGGATGAGGTTTTTTTGCTTGCCATGGAATCGGCAAAACCATTAATATCGTCAAACAAAGTTTGATTGCCGTTGGTTCGATGATTTAAAGTCGCCGTATCGAAAATGTGGATGAAAATGACGCTATTCGATAAAAATCCGGGGTAAGCATGAGACAGAGGAGCTATTCCGGGCAGCGTGCGATGTTGCCTTCGTCCGGACGTTCCAATGGTGAGTACAGGCGCCGTCGCCGTGGCTGCCCGTCGATGGTTGACGGGGCAAGGCGCTGATCCGCCCCGGTTGCCGGGTTCCGCGAGATAAGTCACGAGTTCGGCTATCGGTCTGGACGTCTGTTGGCGTCCGGGTTCGTGGCTGCTGCTCGATTGGCGGCATTGGTGCATCAACTGCTTTTCCTGACGGATTCGTTCCGCACTCGGTATTTCAACGCGACTTTACCCGTGTGTCGCCGCGTCTTGATTTGATGCGTGAATAATGGATGATTGAATCCGGAATAATCACTCGATCTGTTTTCGATTCCGACATTTCACTTTCACTGCTAGTAATTACATTTCCATGCGGATTTGCCGAAGCCAGGCCGACAGCCGGGCCGCTTCCCGATGAAGACACTCGCGTATCTTGCCTGCCTGACCGCGGTCGGGCTCGTGCTGCGGGTTGCGGGCGTGCCGCACGGCCTGCTGCTCGGCGCGATTCTCGCCGCATCGATCGCGACCAGCCGGTTCGGTTTCGCCCCCAGGCTGCGCTTCGGCCTCGAGTTCGTGCAGATCGTGCTCGGCACGGCCACCGGCTTGCTGTTCAGGTCGTGGGACACGCAGATGGTCGTCTCGATCGTGCCGAGCCTGGGCGTCCTGCTCGTGTGCCTGGCCGCGCAGATCGTGGTCGGCAGTCTTTGGCTGTCCCGCGTCTCGGGCTGGAACCGGGCCGATTCACTGCTGGCCGTCTATCCCGGCGCACTCGCCGCGGTATTCGACCTGCTGGAATCCGAGCGCGCTTCTGCCAAGGTGATCGTCGTGCATCTCGTGCGGCTCCTGTCGATCACGGTCCTGGTCAGTTGTTTCATTCCGGCGCACGCGGGCGCGCCGCAGCAAGCGGCTGTCGCCGCATTGCCGGTCGACACGTGGCTGGCGCTGGCCGCGTTGGTGGCGCTGTGCGTGCTGGCCGGGCGGGCGTTGCTCGGGTTCGGTGTGCCGGCGCCGTTCATGATCACGGCCATCGTGCTGACTGGCGTATTCGTGCGCGCGGGATGGCTGCATGACGTCGAGGTGCCGGCGTGGTGCGTCGATGCGGCGTCGGTCATCCTGGGCGCGCTGATCGGCGCGCAGTTCCGGCAGATCACGCTGGCGGACGGGTTGCGATACGGCCGAACCGGCCTTGCGTGCATCGCGCTGATGCTGATGGTGGCCGGTGCGTTCGCGTGGGGGATGGCGCGGCTGTCCGGCTACGGGGTGCTGCCGCTGTGGCTCTCGTATGCACCCGGGGCCATCGAGACGATCACGATCGTCGCCTATGGCGGCGGTTTGAACGTCGTGTTCGTCCTGTCTCATCACCTGACGCGGCTGGTCGTGCTGCACTTCGCGCCGGCGGCACTCGCCCGCGCGCGCCGCCGGCGCATGCTGGCGATCGACGGCGGCGACGCGACGTAGCGCGGGCAGGGCGCAGATGTCGCCCCTACGGGCGCGGCACCGTGCGCAGTCCTGCCTATCGTTCGATCATCGGCGGAATCGCCTGCGCGAACGCGTCGATCACGCAGCGCGTCTTGCGCGGCAGGTAGCGCGTCTTCGGCCAGATCGCGTGGATGTCGCCTTCGCAGACGAAGCAGCGGTCGAGCACGACCGTCATCTCGCCGCGCTTCACGTAGTGGTCGAGCAGCCAGCTCGGCAGCCACGCGATCCCGAACCCCGACGCGCCGGCTGCCGCGATTGCCTGCACGTCGTCGAAGCTGAGCTGGTGCGGCATGTCGATCCGTACCGTCGAGCCGTCCGGCGCGCGCAAATCCCACGGTTGAATCACGCCCGAGCGTGAATACGCGATCGTCCGGTGGTCTTTCAGGTCGTCGAGCGTCTTCGGCATCCCGTAGCGGGCGAGATACGACGGCGCTGCACCGAGGCTGCCGTATTGCGTGCCGAGCCGCCGCACCGCGAGGCTCGTGCTGTCCGCGAGCGTGCCGATCCGCACCGCGAGGTCGATGCCTTCCTCGACGAGATCGACGAAACGGTCGGTGATCGACACGTCGATCCGCAAATGCGGATAGGTGCGCGCGAGATCGAGCACGATGGGCGTCACGCAGTGGTGCCCGAACGCGAGCGGCACGCTCAGGCGCAGCTTGCCGCGCGGCTCGTTGCGGCCGCAGTCGAGATCGGCTTCGGCCGCTTCCAGTTCCGCAAGCGCGCGCACGCAGCGGTCGTAGTACGCCTGGCCGTCGTCGGTCAGGCTCTGGCTGCGCGTCGTGCGCTGCAGCAGCCGCGCGCCGAGCCGCTTCTCGAGCCGCGCGACCGCCTTGCCGACGGCCGAACGCGTCATGTCGAGCCGCTCCGCGGCGAGCGCGAAGCTGCCCGATTCCACTACCTGGACGAAGGTCGTCACGCCGTCGAGTCTGTCGGTCATGGGAGGGGGGTGATTGAGTCCTGCAGTTCCCCAGTCTGGAGAAGTGTGTGCGTCAATGGGGATGGAAATTCTCACTATAGTACCGATTCCCGTCCAGCGTGCGTCGCCAGCCGCACGCGGCGAATCCTTCTTACCTGGAGGCGCGCGGCCCGTTGCCGGGCCGTGGCGCAATACGCATGACGCTATCCGACTCCCGCAGGAATGCGGTCGCACTTGCGGCCGTCTGTCTCACGTCGCTGATGTTCGGCCTCGAAATCTCGAGCGTGCCGGTCATCCTGCCGACGCTCGAACACGTGCTGCATGGCGATTTCAACGGCATGCAGTGGATCATGAATGCGTACACGATCGCGTGCACGACCGTGCTGATGGCGGCCGGCACGCTTGCCGACCGGTTCGGCCGCAAGCGCGTGTACGTGATCGGCACCGTGCTGTTCGGTGCGACGTCGCTGCTGTGCGGGCTCGCGCCGAACGTGCCGGTGCTCGTCGCCGGCCGGCTGTTGCAGGGCGCCAGCGGCGGCGCGATGCTGATCTGCCAGATTGCGGTGCTGTCGCACCAGTTCCGCGAGGGCCGCGAGCGTGGCCGCGCATTCGGGATCTGGGGGATCGTGTTCGGCATCGGGCTCGGGTTCGGGCCGATCGTCGGCGGCGCGATCGTCGCGCTGGCAAGCTGGCCGTGGGTGTTCCTCGTCCATGCGCCGCTCGCGGCCATCTCGCTCGTGCTGATCGGCGGCGCGGTGCAGGAGTCGCGCGATCCGCACGCGGGCAAGCTCGACGTGGCGGGCATCGTCACGCTGTCGCTCGCGGTGCTCGGCCTGGCGTTCTATATCACGCAAAGTGCGGAGCTCGGGCTGACCAGTGCTGCCGGCCTCGGCGTGCTCGGCGCGACTGTGGCGGCGCTGGCCGGCTTCGTCGTCGCGGAACGCGCCAGTGCGCGGCCGATGTTCGACTTCTCGGTGTTCCGGATCCGCGCGTTCAGCGGCGCGATCTTCGGTTCGATGGGGATGAACTTCAGCTTCTGGCCGTTCATGATCTACCTGCCGATCTGGTTCCAGGTCGCGCTCGGCTACGACAGCGTGACGGCCGGCCTCGCATTGCTCGCGTACACGTTGCCGACGCTGGTCGCGCCGCCGTTCGGCGAACGGCTCGCGCTGCGCTACGGGCCGGGTGTCGTGATCCCGGGCGGCCTGTTCACGATCGCGGCGGGTTTCGCGCTGATGCGGATCGGCAGCGGGGCCGACCATGCAAGCTGGATCACGATGCTGCCCGGCTGCGTGATCGCCGGCATCGGGCTCGGGCTCACGAACACGCCGGTGACCAACACGACGACGGGTGCGGTGCCGAGCTCGCGGGCCGGAATGGCGTCGGGCATCGACATGAGCGCGCGGATGATCTCGCTCGCGCTGAATATCGCGGCGATGGCCACGTGCAAGTCGTGCTGACGAAGCGGGACGGCTCCACGCTGCGCGCGCACGGCTATATCGGCGCCGGGCCGCCGGCCTATGCGCCCGATACCATGCCGGTGCGCGTGGTGTCCGACGA
>NZ_JAAGPE010000404.1:0-6640 GCF_017104605.1 Burkholderia sp. Ac-20384
TAACGCCGCGTGATGCCACGGGCAACGGATCGTGTCGCCTTCCAGCAGGCCGTCGGCCAGTGGCGCGCCGTAGTGCGGGCACTGCGCGCCCACGGCAAACAGTTCGTCGGCGCGGCGTACCAGCAGCACCGCCGCATCGCCGACATAGCCCTCGATCATTGCACCGTCGGCGAGATCGTCGAGCGCGATGCCTTGCGCGAGATCGGGACGTGAAGACGAGGAATCGCTTCCGGACATGACGTCGCTCCCGCAAAGTGAGGTAACGATCCCATTATCGGCGTCCCTCATGAAAAGAACAGGTACAGACGCCCCCGCAGCGCACGCAAACACGCACTGTAGCTTGCGTGCGATCCATGACGGGCGTAGAACGTCACCAACGTTGCGGCGCAACACACCCGCTGCCTGCCATGCCCGTCGCGCGTCCTGCGCAATCCGCATGCCGCGTGCCTTCCCCCCGTCACCAGGAGTGCTACCCGATGGCCACCGTCCTGTGCGTGCTCTACCCCGATCCCGTGGACGGCTACCCGCCGCGCTACGTACGCGATGCGATTCCGGTCATCACGCACTACGCGGACGGCCAAACCGCGCCGACGCCGGCCGGCCCGCCCGGCTTCCAGCCCGGCGAACTCGTCGGCTGCGTGTCCGGCGCGCTCGGCTTGCGCGGCTACATGGAGGCGCACGGCCACACGCTGATCGTCACGAGCGACAAGGACGGCCCCGACTCCGAGTTCGAGCGTCGGCTGCCCGAAGCCGACGTGGTGATCTCGCAGCCATTCTGGCCCGCGTACCTGACGGCCGAGCGAATCGCCCGCGCGCCGAAGCTGAAGCTCGCGCTGACGGCCGGCATCGGCTCCGATCACGTCGATCTCGATGCCGCCGCCCGAGCCCACATTACCGTCGCCGAAGTCACCGGTTCGAACAGCATCAGCGTGGCCGAGCATGTGGTGATGACGACGCTCGCGCTGGTGCGCAACTACTTGCCGTCGCATGCGATCGCGCAGCAAGGCGGCTGGAACATCGCCGATTGCGTGTCGCGCAGCTACGACGTCGAAGGCATGCATTTCGGCACGGTCGGCGCGGGGCGCATCGGGCTCGCCGTGCTGCGCCGGCTGAAGCCGTTCGGCCTGCAGCTGCACTACACGCAGCGCCACCGGCTCGATGCCTCGATCGAGCAGGAACTCGGGCTCACGTATCACGCCGATGCCGCATCGCTCGCGAGCGCCGTCGACATCGTGAACCTGCAGATTCCGCTGTACCCGTCGACCGAGCACCTGTTCGACGCGGCGATGATCGCGCGCATGAAGCGCGGCGCCTACCTGATCAACACCGCGCGCGCGAAGCTGGTCGACCGCGACGCGGTCGTGAACGCGCTCACGTCCGGGCATCTCGCGGGCTACGGCGGCGACGTGTGGTTTCCGCAGCCGGCGCCGGCCGATCACCCGTGGCGCACGATGCCGTTCAACGGAATGACCCCGCACATCTCCGGCACGTCGCTGTCCGCGCAGGCACGCTATGCGGCCGGCACGCTGGAGATCCTGCAATGCTGGTTCGACGGCAAGCCGATCCGCAACGAATACCTGATCGTCGACGGCGGCACGCTCGCGGGAACGGGCGCGCAGTCGTACCGGCTGACGTGACGCGGCGCGCGACACGCGACTCGCGGCGGACCGTTCAGTCGACGCAGTAGGCGGCGAGCTTGCCGACCGTGATCACCGCCTGTTCGATCTCCGGCGACCACGGGCTGCTGTAGTTCAGCCGGATGAAGTTCCGGTAGCTGTCCGTGATCGAGAACATGTAGCCGGGCCCGATCGTGATCCCCTGCTCCAGCGCGAGCTGGTACAGCCGCATCGCGTCGACCTACGCGGGCAGTTCGATCCACAGCACGTACCCGCCGGCCGGGCTCGAGATCCGCGTGCCTTCCGGGAAGAACCGCGACACCATCGTCCGCATCAGGTTTGCCTGCTGCGCATAGGCCTTGCGAATCCGCCGCAGGTGATGCTCGTAGCCGTCGCGTTCGAGAAACTCCGCGATCGCAAGCTGCGGCAACGACGGCGTCGCGAGCGTGTTCAGGAATTTCAGCTTCTCGACCTGCTCGCGATAGCGGCCCGGCAGCGCCCAGCCGATCCGGTACGCGGCCGTCAGGCTCTTCGAGAACGACGAGCAATGCAGCACGATGTCATGGCGGTCGAACGACTTCAGCGTGCTCGGATGCATGTTGCCGAAGTACAGTTCGTTGTACACGCCATTCTCGATGATCGGCAGATCGGCTTTCGCGGCGAACTCGACCAGCTCGCGCTTGCGCTCGTCGGGCATCTGAAAGCCGAGCGGGTTCTGGAAGTTCGGCATCACCATGCATGCGGCGATCGGTTGCGACTTCGCGATTGCGGCGAGCGCGGCAATGTCGATCCCGTATTCCGGATGCGTCGCCACCTCGATCGCCTTCATCCCCATTCGCTCGATCGCGTGCAGCATCGCGTAGAACGTCGGCGATTCCACCGCGATCGTGTCGCCCGGCTTCGCGACCGCCTGCAAACACAGGTTGATCGCCTCCGTCGCGCCGACCGTCACGATGATCTCGTTCGGGTCCACCGACATCCCATTTTCCAGGTAGCGACGTGCAATCTGGCGGATCAGCCGCGGATGGCCGGGCGGCAGCCCGTCCGTCACGCCCCACAGCGCCTTGTCGCGACCGGCCGCATACGCGTAGCGGTTCAGCTTCTCGAACGGAAACAGGCTCGGGTCCGGGTACGGCGAGCCGAGCGGCACCGCGTCGTCGGTGCCGATCGAGCGCAGCGTCGACAGCACGAGCCGGCTCACGTCGACCGACGACGAGATCGCGATCGGCTTCGACGGCCGCAGCTCGCGCACCGGCGCATGGCTGTCGTCGCGCCGCAGGTTCACGAAATAGCCCGACTGCGGCCGGCTTTCGAGTAGCCCGCGGCTTTCCAGCAGCAGATAGGCATGCAGCACGGTCGTGATGCTGATCCGGTGCTGCTGGCTCGCCTGCCGCACCGAAGGGACACGATCGCCGTGTCGATATACGCCCTGCCGGATGAGTCTCTCTATGTCGTTTGCAAATTTCTCGTAGAGCTTCATCCGCCTCGCCCCGCCAGCGGTGAACCGGCGTGCGATGCGCGGGCGGCATGGCCGCGCCGGTGCACCAAGCCGGATAGCCGCGGCCGGGCGCGGGTGTCCCGGTGCGAACCTCGTCCGTTATCGAAATTGAAGGCGGATAGCAATGCGAATCTCATCTAGACAAGGTTCGGCATCCTACTGCGTCATTTCGACGAATGTAAGTGACAGTTTGGCGAGGAAACGTGAAATCGGGCCGGCGTGGTGAACAGATTCGAACGCGACGGCGCGGCGCCGCGCGTGTCGCACGGCAACCATTCGCCGGGCGCGGTGCCGGCACGCGTCGTCGCGGTTGACCGATGGTCGTCGGGCGACAGTCACGCGGAGCCCGGTCATGCGCGGGCCCCGCGTGTACTCAAGCGTCGTCGACGTTGTCCGCGTAGTGATCGATCGCGACCTTGCACTCGTCGAACACGACCGTCAGCAACGTGATGTCGTTCGACTCGACCCACTTGCGGATCTGCAGGAATTGCCCGGTGCCGAGATCGGCGATGCGGGCGGGATCGTCGGTCGTCACGTCGACGACCGCGATTGCGCGGTTGCCGTTGCCGGGCAGCGGCGACAGCGTCGCCGCGATGTCGAAGCGCCGGTACGATTGATCGATGCGCATGCGGTTCTCCCTTTTTGGTTCGACAACGACACGCTCAATCGAGCGTCTGGCGGAACACCTTGCCGCCGAATCCCGTCACGACGTTGTCGACCGAGAACGGCGTGTCCTCCTTCGCTTCCAGGATGACCGCGACGCTGCCGGGCACGAGCCGTGCCGCAATCGTCTCGACGAACGTGCCGTCGAGCAGCGCATTGCCGGCCGCTTCCGCGAGAATGCCGGCCCCCGCGCCGGCCGCCATGCCGGTGACCACGCCGAGCGGCCCGGCGAGCAGGCCGAGCAAACCGCCCGCGATCGCGCCGATCACGCCGCCCTTGAACGGCCGCGATTCGGCGTGGAGTACCGCCAGCTTGCCGGTCGCGTCCTTCTCGACGACGACCCCGTTCTCGACGTGGAATCCTTCGTCCTTCTCCGACAGCGCCTCGAAATCGTTCGCGGCCTGGCGGGCCGTATCGACGCTGTCGAACACGGCGACGATCAGTTGCTTGGTCATTCGATACCTCGCTCGGTTGGATGGTCAGTGGCAGTGGCAGCCGCCGCACCGCATGCGGCATGCCGGGGTTCGATTCAGATGCCGGTGGCCGCCGCGCGTGCACGTGCCGCATCGGCATACGCGTGCGCCGCCTCCCGCTGCAGCCTGGCGACGGACGGCGCGCGCGCGAGCGCAGGATCGGCATCGCGCGTGTCGCGCGCCAGCCGGTAGGCGTCCGACGCCGTGTGTTGCAGTTCGATCGCCTGTTTCGTTTCGACGGAATGCGTGTTCATCGGGCACCCTCCTTGCAGGGACATCGATCATGCATGCGGCTTGCCGCCCGCTCTTTACCCGCGCGCATGCGCATCGTCCTCGACATCGGCGACGTCGGCCGGGAAGCGGTGCTGGCCGAAACTCAGGATCAGCACGCCCACCGCGAGCAGCACGATCCCGAAGGTCGTCATCAACATCCGCTCGGGGCTGTCGGTTGCACCGCGCAGTATCAGGTCGCGTGCGAGCGACGTCATCGCAATGAACAGCGGAAACCGCACGGGCAACCGGCCGAGCCGCAGGTAGCGCACGTCCATCGCGAGCACTTCCAGGTACAGGAACATCAGCAGCAGGTCGGTCAGCGACACTTCACCCGCGAGCACGACCTTCCACGCTTCCTGCGCCATCGCGAACGCGGTCGCGAGCCCGATCACGATCAGCCCGGCCAGTTCGGCTGCGTGCAGGAAATGGCCGAAGCGGCGGCGAATGCGCTCGGCCGGCGAGCAGGAAAGCGTGGTCGTATTCAAGGTGACAGTCGCGGTGATGAAGCTTGAACGGCGCCGGGCGGCGGGAACGTCGCGTCGCGCGCGGCGGCATGCACGGTAGCGTGCGCATCGGGCAGATCCGGCAGATCGGGCAGATCCGGCCCATGCGGGCCGGCCGCGCCGGTCGCCCGCTCGACCGCGGACAGCGTCCGGCGGCAGCACACGTGGAACGCGTCACCCGCATCGGTGCAGGCAACGTCGTCGTGGTCGCGGCACAGCAGCAGGCGGCAGCCGAGATACCGCTCGAGGCCGTCGATCCGTTCGCTCACCTGCGTTTCGTCGAGCCGCAGCTCGGACGCCGCAGCGGACAGGCCGCCGTGCTCGACCACCGCGACATACACACGCATCGCTTCCAGCAGGTTCATGATGACGCTCCTCGTCGGCGGGCGCAGCGGGACCTAATCTACTGCACGCGGCACGCACGCTCAAGAGCACAGCGTTGCATGCGCCAGGAGTACAGCTGCGCGGGTGCCGCCGAAAATCCGGCCCTGTTTGACGCATTCGCATGACAGTTTGGCGATACGTGTTCCAAAGACGGGCCGAAGCTGCTAGATTGCTTGCTCGACGACGTTACGCGGTGCGGGCAGGTACGCACCGTGCGGCCGGCCGCCACCGCTGCGGCCCGTTGCGCGATGTCCGCGCAATGTCCTTCATCCGCATGACACAAAGAGAACAGTCGCATGACACAGTTCAACCGTTCGCCTTCGCGCGCCGCGGCACTTCCGTCCCGACATGACTGACCGGCAGCCCACGATGCAGACACCTCCCCCGCTCTCCCAGAACGTTCACAGCACGATCACGCGCAGCGCGATCTTCCTCGTCGCGACGATCAATCCCGGCGCCGATCACGCCGACACGATCCGCTCATGGTGCGGCGACATCGCCGCGCTCGTGCGCTCGGTCGGCAAGCGCGTGCCGGGCGGCAACCTCACCTGCGTGTGCGGCTTCGGCGCCGACGCGTGGGATGCGCTGTTCGGCAACCCGCGCCCCGCCGCGCTGCATCCGTTCCGCGAATTCGGCGCGGGGCAGCGTGTCGCGGTCGCGACGCCGGGCGACATCCTGCTGCACATTCGCGCGGACGCGATGGACCTGTGCTTCGAACTCGCGACACAGTTGCTCGGCGCACTCGGCGATGCGGTCACGGTCGTCGACGAGGTGCACGGCTTCCGCAATTTCGACCAGCGCGCGATGATCGGCTTCGTCGACGGCACCGAGAACCCGGAAGGCCGCGAGGCGGTCGACTTCACGGTGATCGGCGACGAAGACGCGGATTTCACGGGCGGCAGCTACGTGATCGTGCAGAAGTACCTGCACGACATGGCCGGCTGGAACGCGCTCGCGGTCGAGACGCAGGAGCGCATCATCGGCCGCACCAAGCTCGCCGACATCGAGCTCGCGCCGGACGTGAAGCCGTCGTGCTCGCACAGCTCGCTGACGACGCTCGACGAGGACGGCCAGGAAGTGAAGATCCTGCGCGACAACATGCCGTTCGGACGCCCGGGCGCGGGTGAATTCGGCACCTACTTCATCGGCTACGCGCGCTCGCCGGCGCCGATCGAGCAGATGCTCGAGAACATGTTCGTCGGCCGCCCGCCCGGCAACTACGACCGCCTG
>NZ_JAAGPE010000039.1:0-50364 GCF_017104605.1 Burkholderia sp. Ac-20384
TAACGCCTTGACCGGATGGCCGCCCTGCACGTCGCGCGCCGCGCGCGCTTCCATCTCGGCCCGCTCTTCGCGCGACCGGTCCGGCACCGGGTTGTGGACACGCTCGAGCGCACGCTGCATCGCGAGCGGATAGTTCTGGTTGCCGGCCGACGTCGCGCGATAGCCGGCGCGCGTCATCTGCATCAGTTGCGCGTCGGTTTCGGCACGTGCCGCCGACCAGCTCGATAGTGAGGCATTCGATCCGCCGTAGGTCACGGCAGACTGAGCGAAACTGACAGCGGGCAGCGCAACGAGTGCGCAGGAAAGTACAGCAACGGGAACGAGGGATCGCATAGTGGCCTCCAGGTGGTTGTCCCCGCATCGATCGTGTTCGACGATGCGTTGAAACCATCGTATGACGCGCCGCATTCCGCATGAATAGCCGAATCTGCAATTGATATTTTCGGCTTCGAAATCCGGTGCGCAGGCCGCGTCACGCGCGAATCCCGCCCAACAGGAATTTCTTTATTTCATTCAACGCCCTGATCGCATTTGTTCAGACGATCCGCAGCAGCGCACGTAGCGCTTTTTCAATTTCCGAAATGACGTGTTGCCGATGCGATCGCGGCTCGCGCACCTGCCGGCAGCGCTTCCGGCGTGATATCGCGCGTGCGGATACCTCACTCGCCGACCCGATCGAATCGAACGGTTCCTGTGATTCAGGACAAGTCATCGCATCCGGATTGCCGGATTGCGACACGACGCGCACAGCGAGGACGCGCGATAATCATGCATCGGCCGTTTCGCACGGCACCTCATGCATTCCCCTTTTTTATCGAGTCCTTCCATGGCTGCCCTCGACACCACCGCCATCCACAGTTGGCACGCGCACGTCTATTTCGATGCGGCCAGCCGCGACGCGGCCTGGGCGTTTCGCCAGGTCGTCGACGAACGGTTCGGCGCGGTCATCGAACTCGGCCGCTTTCACGAACGCCCCGTCGGCCCGCACCCGGCCTGGTCGTACCAGATCGCGTTCGACGCCGCGCGCTTCGACGACATCGTGCCGTGGCTCGTGCTGAATCACGGCGCGCTCGATATCTTCCTGCATCCGAATACGAACGACGAACTGCGCGACCATCGCGATTGCGCGGTGTGGATCGGCAAGTCGTATGAGCTGAATCTCGACGCGCTGGCCGGATAAGGGCCGGCACGCGGCCGCCTGCGTCGCGGCGACATCCACGTTTCGGGTCAACGTGAAACGTCCCGCGGAGGCGCGCCCATACAGTGGGTTCCGTTATCGATGCTTCCGGAACCCGCCATGTCACACGCCCACGCCGAGGCCCGGCACATTTATGAAGGCTGGCACGCGGCCGTCGTCGCGCGCGACGTCGATGCGCTGATGGCGCTGTATGCCGACGACGCGGTGCTCGAAACGCCGCTGATCGTCGTCACGCTGCCCGATCACGGCTCCGGCGTGCTGCGCGGCAAGGCCGCGATCGGTGCATTCTTCGCGGCGGGCCTGCGCAACCCGGGCAACCGGCTCGGGCGCTGGTACCGCACCGGGCTGTTCTTCTCGAACGGCCGCCAGCTCACGTGGGAATATCCGCGCGCCACGCCGGACGGCGACCAGGTCGATCTCGTCGAGGTGATGGATCTGCGCGACGGGCTGATCGCGCATCATCGCGTGTACTGGGGATGGGTCGGCTTTCTCGCGCTGCGAGCCGCCGCACCGGCGCCCGACCGCGCATGACGGCCGCCACGCCGAACCGCGCCGCGGCCCGCCGCGCGCTCGCCGCGACCTGCGTGAGCTACACGCTCGTGCTGCTCGACGCGTCCATCGTCAACGTCGCGCTCGTCGACATCGCCCACACGTTCGGCAGCCGCGTGGCCGGCCTGCAGTGGATCGTGAACGCGTACACGCTCGCGTTCGCGAGCCTGCTGATGACGGGCGGCACGCTCGGCGACCGGCTCGGCGATCGCGACGTCTATGTCGCGGGGCTCGCGGTATTCGTCGCTGCGTCGGCGTTGTGCGGCGTCGCGCCGAACCTTCCGGCGCTCGCGATTGCCCGCGCGCTGCAGGGCGTCGGCAGCGCGATGCTGGTGCCCTGCTCGCTCGCGCTGCTCAACCGCGCCTTCCCCGAACCGGCCGCGCGCGCGTCGGCGATCAGCCTGTGGATGGGCTGCGGCGGCATCGCGATGGCATCGGGCCCGTTGATCGGCGGCCTGCTGATCCATCTGTTCGGGTGGCGCAGCCTCTTCTTCGTGAACCTGCCGCTCGGGCTTGCCGGCATCTGGCTCGGCCGCACGGTCGCACGCGCCGACGGCGACGCCTCGCGGCATTTCGACTGGGGCGGCCAGGCCGCGGCCATCGTCGCGATCGCAGCGCTGATCGGCACGCTGATCGAAGGCCCGTCGCTCGGCTGGCACTCGGCGCCGATCGGCGGCGGCGCGATAGCGAGCGCCGTCGCGTGGATCGCGTTCATCGCGATCGAAGCGCGCCGCCGCGAACCGATGCTGCCGCTCGCGTTCTTCCGCAACCGGCTGTTCGCGGGCTCGACGTTCGTATCGATGGCGTCGGCGTTCGTGTTCTACGGCCTGCTGTTCGTGCTCAGCCTGTTCTATCGGCAGATCCGCGGCGCGAGCCCGCTCGACACGGGGCTCGCATTCCTGCCGATGACCGCGATGGTCGCGCTCGGCGGGCTGTGTTCGGGGACGCTGGTTGCGCGCTTCGGCGCGCGCGGCTCGATGTGCGCGGCATTCGCGCTCTATGCGGCCGGCGCACTCGGCATGACGGGTATCGGTGCGACGACGCCCGCGTGGCTCGCCGTCGCGCCGATGCTCGCGATCGGCTTCGCGTCGGGATTCATCTCGCCAGCCGCGACGTCACCGGCGCTCGGGACGATCGACCGGCGCCGTGCCGGCGTGGCGGCGGCCGCGCTGAACGCAGCGCGGCAGAGTGGATCGGCGCTCGGTGTGGCGATTTTCGGCGCGTGCATCGCTACGCTGCAGCCGTTTCCGGCGGCGATGCGGGTGGCGCTCGGCATCGCGACCGGATTGTCGGCGCTCGCCGCAACGATGTGGTGGATCACGGCACGGCCGGCACCGGCACCCGGCGAAACGGCCGCGCAGTTGCGGACCGCCACGCACCGCTAGAGCAGGCTCTGGCAGACGCGCCGGCTACTCATCGCCTTGGGGTCAGTGCAGCCTGCCGCTCACGCGACATACATCGCGACACTGACGAACTGGCACAGGCTCCCGGCCAGCACGAACAGATGCCAGATGCCGTGCCCGTGGCGGATGCGTTCGTCGTTGATGAAGAAGTAGATCCCCGCGCTGTAGATCAACCCGCCGGCCAAGAGCCACGCGGTACCGACCGGCGGCAGCGCATGGATCAGCGGACGCACCGCGACGAGCGCGAGCCAGCCCATCGCCACGTACAGGATCATCGACAGCAGGCGTGTGCGCCGCCCGAGCGTCAGCTCCTGCACGATGCCGAACACGGCCAGCCCCCAGCTCACGCCGAACAGCGACCAGCCCCACGGGCCGCGCAGCGTGACCAGCGTGAACGGCGTATAGCTGCCGGCGATCAGCAGGTAGATCGCCGAGTGGTCGCACTTCTGCAGGATCGCTTTCAGGCGCGGATTGCGCACGCTGTGATACAGCGTCGAGATTGCGTAGAGCAGGATCAGCATCGCGCCGTACACGCTGAAGCTCACCACCTTGTACGGATCGCCTTCGAGCGCGCCCATCGTCACGAGCGCCACGAGACCCGCCACCGACAGCACCGCGCCGACGAGATGGGAAATGCTGTTGAAACGCTCACCGACATGCACGACGTGTTCTCCTGCGGGTCCATCGGGAAAAATGAACCCTATGATACCGGCCGGCGGGTTTTGCCGTGCTGCGCACCGGCAAACGACGCGGCGATTCCCGCGGCATGCGCGCTGCCGGCCCGCCAAAGAAAAAGCGCCGCGAAATCCTTCGCGGCGCTTCCCTGTCGATCACCGAACTGCCGTGGCGGTGCGGCTCAACAGCACTTCCCCGCTCCCGACCCATACCGCGCATTCTGACGCTCGCGGAAGAATTCCTCGTACGTCATCGGCTCGCGGTCCGGATGGGTCGCGCGCATGTGCGCGACGTAGGTGTCGTAGTCGGGCAGGCCGACCATCAGCCGCAACGCCTGCCCGAGGTAACGCCCCGCGCTGCGCAGGTCGCTGCCAAGATCGCTGAACATCGCGGCCTCCCCTTAACGTCCGCTGCCGAGCGCCTGCGCGGCCGGCATGGCTTCGTACGGCGTCTCGCGCACGGTCGGCTTCGACTCGCGGCGCGCGCGCAGCACGGCGATCACGCCGTACACCGCGATCGCCACGACGACGAAGATGAACAACCCGGCCAGCGCCGCATCGATGTAGTCGTTGAAGATGATCCGCTTCATCTGCGCGATCGACTTCGCCGGGGCAAGCACCTTGCCTTCGTCCACCGCAGCCTGCAGCTTCGCGGCGTGCGCGAGGAAGCTGACCTTCGGGTTCGCGTCGAAAATCTTCTGCCAGCCGGCGGTCAGCGTGCAGATCAGCAGCCACACGGTCGGCACGATCGTCACCCACGCATAGCGCTCGCGCTTCATCTTGAACAGCACGACGGTGCCGAGCACCAGCGCGATCGCGGCAAGCATCTGGTTCGAGATGCCGAACAGCGGCCACAGCGTGTTGATGCCGCCGAGCGGATCGACCACGCCCTGGTACAGGAAGTAGCCCCACGCGGCCACGCACAGTGCGGTCGCGACCAGGTTCGCGGGCAGCGACTCGGTGCGCTTGAGCGCCGGGTGGAACGTGCCGAGCAGGTCCTGCAGCATGAAGCGGCCTGCGCGCGTGCCGGCGTCGACGGCCGTCAGGATGAACAGCGCCTCGAACAGGATCGCGAAGTGATACCAGAACGCCATCATCGCTTCGCCGCCGATCACCTGGTGCAGGATGTGCGCCATGCCGACGGCCAGCGTCGGCGCGCCGCCCGCACGCGCGATGATCGTCGTTTCACCGACGGCCTTCGCGGTCTGCGTCAGCATGTCGGGCGTCAGCACGAAGCCCCATTGCGTGACGGTGTTGGCCACCGCTTCCGGCGTCGTGCCGAGCACGGCGGCCGGTGCGTTCATCGCGAAGTAGATGCCCGGCTCGATCACGCTCGCGGCGACCAGCGCCATGATCGCGACGAACGATTCCATCAGCATCGCGCCGTAACCGATGAAGCGCGCGTTGGTTTCGTTGTCGATCAGCTTCGGCGTCGTGCCCGACGAGATCAGCGCGTGGAAACCCGACACCGCGCCGCACGCGATCGTGATGAACAGGAACGGGAACAGGCCGCCCGACCACACGGGGCCCGTGCCGTCGACGAACTTCGTCAGCGCGGGCATCTTCAGTTCCGGTGCGACGACCAGGATGCCGATCGCGAGGCCGAGGATCGTGCCGATCTTCAGGAAGGTCGACAGATAGTCGCGCGGCGCGAGCAGCAGCCACACCGGCAGCACCGAGGCGACGAAGCCGTAGCCGATCAGGATCCACGTGAGCTGGGTGCCCGTGAACGTGAACCACGCGGCGAGCGTCGGCGAATCGTGCACGTGCTGGCCGAACGCGATCGATGCCATCAGCAGCACGAAGCCGATGATCGACACTTCGCCGATGCGGCCCGGACGGATGTAGCGCGTATAGACGCCCATGAACAGTGCGATCGGAATCGTCGCGGCGACGGTGAACGTGCCCCACGGCGAATTGGTCAGTGCCTTCACGACGATCAGCGCGAGCACCGCGAGGATGATCACCATGATCAGGAACGCGCCGAACAGCGCGATCACGCCGGGCACCGTGCCGAGCTCCATCTTGACGAGATCGCCGAGCGAGCGGCCGTCGCGGCGCGTCGAGATGAACAGCACGATGAAGTCCTGCACCGCACCGGCGAACACGACGCCGGCCAGGATCCACAGCATGCCGGGCATGTAGCCCATCTGCGCGGCGAGCACGGGCCCGACGAGCGGGCCGGCGCCGGCGATCGCGGCGAAGTGATGGCCAAACAGCACGTACTTGTTGGTCGGCACGTAGTCGAGGCCGTCGTTGTACTTGACGGCCGGCGTCATCCGCAGCCCGTCGAGCTGCATGACCTTGCTGGCGATGAAACGGCTGTAGAAGCGATACGCGATCAGATACACGCAGACTGCGGCGATCACGATCCAGAGGGCACTGACGCGCTCGCCGTGTGCGAGTGCGATCGTGCCGAACGCGAACGCGCCGAGCAGCGCGACCGCAATCCAGAGCAGGGTACTGGAAGCCCGATTCATGGCGTCTCCTGGTCTCCAATGTGGTTTTAGATGGCATGCGGCGAGGGTGCCGCATGCACGTGACGTCGATGCGTCGTGCCACGGTCTCGCTGAGACCGGGGCGATGGGCCGTAGTATTCCGTGCGACCGGGGCGGCTTACAAGCGGTTAACTACGTATGCGGAGCTACGTAGAATTACGTAGATGCGTGCGCAACGTTCGGGTGGAAGGGTCGACTTGCATGACTGCGTTCCTTGCCTGCTATGTCCACGCCGCTCATGTTTCCGTCGAAACGACCGGTTCGTCTCGGCGAGTGTAGGGCGGACGGCGCTCCCGGGCAAAGGCGGGGGCCGTGGGTCACGATACTTTGAAAGTTCCGCTCGCGCGAATTAAGATCGTTTGGCGCTCGACGCCACGCCCATTCATCTCTTGATCAACCTTTGACCATCCGTCATGTACTTCACTCGACTTGCCGTTTCGACGCTCGCCGGCTTCTGCGCCCTGTTCTCTGCGAATGCGCTGGCGGAGGCCACGCTGCATCTTGACGTCGAAGCAGCCCGTGTCGACGAGAATTCGCCGCACGTGTCCCTGCTTGTGAAGGTCACGGACACCGACGCGAGCAAGGACAACTTCGGCCAGGTGACCGGGACGTCGCTCCCCCCGCCAGGCACTTGCATTGCACGGTTCGACGGTGACGAACAGCACCGGGTGGGGCCATGTGCTGCGGTTCATGTCCGCGAGAACGGGCGCCCGGTCAAGACGGTCAACGTGCGCGTTCTGGATACGCATGGCGATCATAACTGGATGGTCTTGACGTGGAATTCCGAATTCGCGGTTCCACGTTCGCAGCGATCGGTCCAAATGATCGTGGGCGTGGCCAACGGCTGGTATTCCAATAATCCGGAAGAAGCGTTCCCGTTCGGCAATTTCCCATCGTTCGATCCCGCGCGCCCCTACAACTGGCTCTATCAGCGCGCCGATCGGGCGCTCAACGACAACTACCGACGCATTCTTTCCGGCTACGCAAAAAACAACGATGAGGCTCAGGCTCGGAGTTTGCGCGTTGAGGAGCGCATTTGGGTCGACCACAAGGAGGACGAGTGTCGCGATTCAGGCGAGCCCGAGCGCTGCCGCTGGTTGGCGACTGAAGATCGTGTGGACATGATTCTCCACGGCAACTAGCCATCTCGCCGTCACGCACCGGCTTCCACGCGCGTCGCCATACAAAACGGCCGGCAACGAATGGGCCGGCCGCCGGTGCGAAACGAATCAATCCCGCGGCGCGCGCGGCCGCCGTCTCGGCCGGCCACGCCCATGCGGTGTGCGGCGCTACGACTGCCGTTCGGCCGCCACAACCGGTTCCGCCCGGTTGTCGCGCGCGCCGCTTGTCGCCGCCGGCTTCTCCCAGAACGTCGCGTTTTTGATGCCGAGCGCGGCCGGATCGAACGACGGCTCGCGTCCCGCGCGCTTCTGCGCTTCGTAATCGCGCAGCGCCTTGCGCGCCGGTTTCTGCAGCAGCAGGATCGCGACGATGTTCAGCCACGCCATCAACCCGACGCCAATGTCGCCCAGCGCCCACGCGACGCTCGCGCTCTTCACCGCGCCGTACAGCGTGGCGAGCAGGATCACCCCGCGCAGCACGAATGTGCCGGCGGCACTGCTGCGCGCACGGCTCAGGTACGCGACGTTGGTTTCCGCGATGTAGTAGTAGGCCAGGATCGTAGTGAACGCGAAGAAGAACAGTGCCATCGCGACGAACGCCGCACCGAAGCCCGGCAACACCGATTCGACGGCCATCTGCGTATAGCCGGGGCCGGCCTCGATGCCGGCCGCGCCCGAGAACAGCGCGCGACCGCTCGGCGCGACCACGTTGTACGCGCCCGTGATCAGGATCATGAAGCCGGTGGCCGAGCAGACGAACAGCGTATCGACATAGACGGAGAACGCCTGCACGAGCCCCTGTTGCGCCGGGTGCGTCACTTCGGCGGCAGCCGACGCGTGCGGGCCCGTGCCCTGCCCTGCTTCGTTCGAATAGACGCCGCGCTTCACGCCCCACTGGATCGCCATGCCGAGCACCGCGCCGAAGCCGGCCTCGAAGCCGAACGCGCTTTCGAACACCAGCTTGACGACGCCCGGCAGGCGCTCGATGTCGAGCGCGATCACGACGCACGCGATCAGGATGTAGCCGAGCGCCATGAACGGCACGACGATTTCCGCAACGCGCGCGATCCGCTTCACGCCACCGAAGATGATCAACCCGAGCAGCAGCACGAGTACCGCGCCCGTGACGGGCTTCGCGATGCCGAAGGAATTCTCGATCGCGGACGAGATCCCGTTCGCCTGCACGCCCGGCAGCAGCAGCCCGCACGCGAGCACGGTGGCAATCGCGAACGCGACCGCATACCAGCGGATGCCGAGCCCCTTCTCGATGTAATACGCGGGGCCGCCGCGATACTGCCCTTCGCGCCGCACCTTGTAGATCTGCGACAGCGTCGATTCGACGAACGCGGTGCTCGCGCCGAGGAACGCGACGAGCCACATCCAGAACATCGCCCCGGGGCCGCCGAACGTGATGGCCGTCGCGACGCCCGCGATGTTGCCGGTGCCGACGCGCCCCGACAGCGACATCGCCAGCGCCTGGAACGACGACACGCCTTCCGCTGACGCCTTGCTGCCACGCATCAGGCGCAGCATCTCGATGAAGTGGCGCACCTGCGCGAAACGCGTGCGCAGCGAAAAGTACAGCCCCGCGGCAAGACAGAGAAAGATGAGCGCGGGGCTCCAGATGACACCGTTGAGCGAATCGACGAGTTGTTCCATGAGGCGTTTCTGTTGAAGGCTGGATGACGCGTGGCGGAGGGTCGGATCCGTTACGCGAGCGCGCGGGAGTCACGACTACGGACAGATCCGAATGATCTTTCATTTATATTACATGCCTTACGATTACATTCGGAGTCGGGATGTCCCCCAAGCGGCGCGCGACGAGCCCGGGCGGCGTTGCAACGGCGTTCGCGACAATCGGGCAGCACGCCGCCCGGTGGGCGCGCCGAACGCATCGGCCCCGCGCAGCCCTGCGCCCGAACAACATTGATCCCGGCCGGCGCGCACCGTACAGTGTTCGCCTGCCTCGATACCGGAACCGCCATGCCGATCGGATTTCATAAAATGCACGCGAACGGCGACGACTTCGCGATCGTCGACCTGCGCGGCGCCACGCATGCCATCGACGGCCGCCTTGCCCGGCAAATGGGCGACCGGAAGCGCGGCATCGGCTTCAACCAGCTCGCGGTCGTGTCGGACTGCGACGACGCAGCGGCCCGCGTCGCGTTCTGGAACGCCGACGGCTCGCCGCTCGACACCTGCGGCAGCGCGACGCGCGGCGTCGCGTGGCAACTGATGCGGGAAACCGGCCTGTCGTCGCTCGTGCTGCGAACGCCCCGCGGGTATCTCGTGTGCTCGGCGGAGGCGAACGGCCAGATCACCGTCGAAATGGGCACGCCGCTCACCGGCTGGCGCGACGTGCCGCTTGCCGAGGCACTCGATACCCTCGCGCTGCCGCTGCCCGGCGCGCCGGCCGCGTGCAACATGGGCAATCCGCATTGCACGTTCTTCGTCGACGACCTCCGTGCGATCGATGTCGCGGCGCTCGGCCCGGCCATCGAAACGCATCCGCTGTTTCCGCAGAAAACCAACGTGCATTTCGTTCAGGTCATCGATCGCACGCATATTCGCCTGCGCATCTGGGAGCGCGGCGGCGGCGTGCCACTCGGTTCGGGATCGTGTTCGTGCGGGGCGGTCGTCAATGGCATCCGGCGCGGGCTGCTCGACGACATCGTGCGAGTCGAGTGCGACGGCGGCGACGTCACCGTTCAATGGAGCGGCACCGGCAGCGTGCTCCTGAGCGGGCCGGTTACGTTCGGGTTCAGCGGGGTGTGGCTGTCATGACCGACGACGCACAGACTTTCCGCGCGCTGCGCCCGCGCCTGCAGAAGATCGCGTACCGGATGCTCGGCTCCGTCGCGGACGCCGAAGACATCGTGCAGGACGTGTGGCTGCGCTGGCACGAAGCGGCGCGCGACAGTATCGAGAATACCGAGGCATGGCTCGTCTCGGTCACGACCCGGACGTCGATCGACCGCCTTCGCGCGGCGAAGATCCGGCGCGAGCACTACACGGGTATCTGGCTGCCCGAGCCGGAATTCGGCGAATCGCCTGCGACGCCCGAGGAAATGACGGAGCGCGCGGACGACGTGTCGGTCGCGTACCTGCTGCTGCTCGAACGGTTGACGCCGGAAGCGCGCGCCGCCTTTCTGCTGCGCGAAGTGTTCGATGCCGACTACGACGAGATTGCCGACGCGATCGGCAAATCCGAAGCGGCGTGCCGGCAGCTCGTCAGCCGCGCGAAAGCGCAGTTGCGTGACGACGACAGGCCGCGCCACATCGTGCCGCGTGAAACGCACCGGCAACTGCTGCAGACCTTTTCGCATGCGCTCGCACAAGGCGATTTTCCGTCGATCCAGGCGCTCCTCGCCGAAGACGCGATGCTGATCGGCGACGGTGGCGGCAAGGTCCAGAGTTTCCCGAAGCCGATGGTCGGCGGTCGCCGCATCGCGCAGCTGTTCTACGCGACCTGGTTGCGCTGCGGCAGCGGCGTCGAAATGCGTCCTGTCGTGCTGAACGACGAGTGGGCGATGCTGCGCTTCATCGCCGGTCAGCTCGAATCCGCGATGGCGTTCGAAACGGACGGCACGCGCATCGTCCGGATTCTCGTGCAGCGCAACCCGGACAAGCTCGCGCGCATCGCCGCCGTGTGCGGTGCCGGCTAGCACCTGACGATCGATGGGCTGAAACCCGGGGCGCGCGCCGTGCACCTCCGCTCGATGCGGCATTGGTGCAGCGCGCGCAACACGATGCGTCCCTCTGCGTGGCTACCGCGCGCCGCCACGCGCTCCTAAGATGATTTCGCGCGGCACCCTGCCGCCCCATGACACCCGCCGAGCGCGGGCAAGCCTCTTCGTCGCCAGGAGAAATCATGACGCAGCGTCTCAACTACATGCATCAATCGCCGGAGCTGTTCAAGCAATTCCTCGAACTCAGCAACTTGCTGCGCAGCAGCGCGATCGAGGAATCGATCCGTGATCTCGTGTCGGCGCGCGCATCGCAACTCAACGGCTGCGCATTCTGCCTCGACATGCACGTTAAGGAAGCTCGCCTTCACGGCGAGCGCGAACTGCGCCTTCACCATCTCGCGACGTGGCGCGAATCGACGCTGTTCTCGCCGCGCGAGCGCGCCGCGCTGGCGTGGACCGAAGTGCTGACGAAACTGCCCGAGCACGGCGTGCCGGACGACGTCTACGATCGCGTACGCGGCCAGCTCTCCGAGAAGGAATTGTCGGACCTGACGTTCGAAGTGATGGCGATCAACGGCTGGAACCGCGCCAATGTCGCGTTCCGAACCGTACCGGGTTCGGCCGACAAGGCCTACGGCCTCGACAAGGCGAATCTCGCCTGACGCCCGCGCCCGGCTACGGGCCGCCGCCCTCCTTCACCGCCGGCTGCCTGCCGGCGGTATCACTGGAATCCCTCCGATGATTCGCTTGAAACATGCCATCGCGTCCGCGCTCGTCGTCGCGGCCGCTTCCGCCGGCGCCGTCCATGCGGCGCCTGCTGCCATCGTCACCCCGCTGATGACGAAGCCGCTCGCCGAATACCCGGGCAAGGAAGCCGAGATGATCTCGGTCGAATATCCGCCCGGCGCGGTCGACCCCGTCCACCGTCACCACGCCGATGCGTTCGTCTATGTCGTGGAAGGCTCGATCGTGATGCAGGTGAAGGGCGGCGAGCCCGTCACGCTGAAACCGGGCCAGACGTTTTATGAGGGGCCCGACGACCTGCACACGGTCGGACGCAACGCGAGCCAGACCCGGCCCGCGAAGTTCATCGTGCTGCTGTTGAAGGACAAGGGAGCGCCCGTGCTCGTGCCGGAAAAATAACCGGCCCGCCCGCCGCCGCGTCCCTTTTTCAAAAAATGCGGCGGACGGTGTCACAGGCGGCAATGCTGAAACGTCTAGTCGCATATGGAAACCACGATTCCAGCGCCTCCATGTCAGATACCTCCATCCGCCGCCCTGACGCCGACGATCCGTTTGCACGCAGCTTCTCGACCTGCTACGCCGGTGTCGTCACCTTCCTGGCCGTCGTCACCGAAGGCAGCTTCGCCCGCGCCGCCGATCGCCTCGGCGTCGGCCGCTCGTCGGTCAGCCGCCACGTGCAGCGGCTCGAGGACCGGCTCGACGCGCGCCTGTTCCAGCGCACGACGCGCAGCATGTCGCTGACGCGCGAAGGCGAGCTCTTCTATGAAAACTGCCGGCCCGGCATCGAACATCTCGCGCAGGCGCTCGACGACATGCGCGAATTGCGCAGCGGCCCGCCGAGCGGACACCTGCGGATCGGCTCGACGCCGGGCTTCGGCCGCAAGATCATCGCGCCGCTGCTGCGCGATTTCCATGCGCAGTATCCGGACATCACGCTCGAGCTGCTGCTGAACGACCGGCCGGCCGATTTCTCCGCCGACCGCATCGACGTCGAGTTTCGCGACGGCCGCATGGAGGACAGCGCGATCGTCGCGCGCCAGCTGATTCCGATGCAGATGATCGTCTGCGCGTCGCCGTCGTACGTGCACCGGCACGGCTTGCCGCGTCACGTGGACGAGCTTGCGCAGCATCGCTGCATCAACCTGCGCACCGCGTCGGGCCGCGTGACGGAATGGGAATTCAAGGTCGACGGGCTGACCCAGCAGCGCCAGCTCGCCGCGCATCACACCTTCAACGACATGGATCTGGTCGTACGCGCGGCGCTCGACGGGCTCGGCATCGCGCAACTGCCCGCGTACCAGGTGTGCGACCTGCTCGCCGACGGGCAACTGGTGAGCTGCCTCGGCCAGCACGCGCCGGACGACGGCGGACACTATCTCTGTTACCTGAGCCGCAAGCACCTGCCGACACGCATACGCGTGTTCATCGACTACATGATCGAACAGACGCGCGCGCGCGACCTGCAGTGCCTGACGACGATGACCACGATGACGACGACGGCGCCGCTGGAGACGGTCGATTGATGCATTCGGAACAACATCGTGAGCCCCTGCGGGGCTCTACCGGATCGCGCGGCGTTTGCCTACGATGCGGGCTGGTCGAACGGCGTGCGGACTTCGTGGTGCGCCATTCGGCAAGGTGCCGGCGCACGCGCGCGAATGCGCTGCGCGCCGGCTTCGACCGGTTCAAGCGGCGGGCATCTCGCGCGCCCATTCAAGGAGAGCAATCGTGAAGATCGTCGTGATTGGTGGTACCGGCCTTATCGGCAGCAAAGTCGTCAGGAACCTGATCGCGCGCGGCCACAACGCCGTTGCGGCAGCACCGTCGACAGGTGTCGATACGATCACGGGCGCGGGACTGGGCGACGCGCTGGCAGGCGCGGACGTCGTGGTCGATCTCGCGAATTCGCCGTCGTTCGAGGAAGCGGCCGTGAAGGCATTCTTCGAGACGTCGGGGCGCAACCTGTTCGCCGCTGAACGCGCGGCGGGCGTGCGCCATCATGTCGCGCTGTCGGTGGTCGGTACCGACCGCCTGCAACAAAGCGCGTATTTCCGCGGCAAGATCATTCAGGAAGACCTGATCCGCTCAGCAGGCGTGCCGTACACGATCGTGCGCTCGACGCAGTTCTTCGAATTCGTCGGCGCGATCGCACAGGCGAGCGCCGAAGGCGGCACCACGCGGCAAACCACCGCGTTCTTCCAGCCGATCGCATCGGACGACGTCGCGGCCGCCGTCACCGATGTCGCGCTCGACGCACCGCGCAACGGCATCGTCGAAATCGGTGGCCCCGATCGGGTGCGGATCGCCGACCTGGTCGAGCATTTCCTGAAGGTCACGCACGACCCGCGCACGGTCGTCAGGGACGCGGGCGCCGATTACTTCGGCGCGATGCTGCAGGACGACACGCTCGTGCCCGGGCCCGGTGCGCGCCTCGGTGCGACGACTTTCGGCGTATGGTTCCAAAAAAACCAGCCCGCGCGCTGAGCCGCAGCGCAGGATCACGTACGCCATGACGCCGCTGCGCCCGCCGCCGCTCTCGCTGCTCGACAAGTATCGCGGGCGGGAACCGCAGACGCTCTATTCGACGACGGTGACCGTCACGGGTGGGGCGGCGGAGCACGGCCGCGCGTCGGGCGTTGCGCGTTCCGACGACGGTCGTCTCGATGTGGAGCTGCGCCTGCCGTCCGCGCTCGGCGGGCCGGGCGACGGCCCGAATCCGGAACAGCTGTTTGCCGCGAGCTATGCGGCGTGCTTTCACGGTGCGCTGAGCCTGCTCGCCGCGCGGGCCGGCGTGTCGATCGCCGGCGCTTCGGTCCGCGCATCGGTCGACTTCTGCCGCGATCCGGTGGATGGGCTGTTCATGCTGAGCGCGAACATTCGCGTGCGGCTGCCGGGCGTCGAGCGCACGGTGGCGGAAGAACTCGTCCGCAATACGGAACGCTTCAGCCCTTATACGAAGATGGCGCACGAAGGTATCAGCCACGTCGTGGCGCTCGCGCCGCCGGACGATCCATCGAGCAGCTGATCACGGACGGGACGCCCGGCGCATCGCGCGCCGGGCCGTGCAAGTCAGCGCTTGCTCACTGCTTTTCGTCGATCTTCTTCGGCTTCGGCGGCGACGGCACCTTCGCGTACTGGAACGCCGGCGTCGCCTTCAGCGCGTCCTTCGTCGCACCCGGCAGGTAGATGTTGCCCTTGCGCACGTCGAGCGACGCGATCGGCACCGCGACGTCGTGCGCGGCCACGCCGAGGAAGCCGCCGGCCGACACGATCGCGGCCGATACCGAGCCGTCCGGCGCGACGATCAGGTCGCGCACGGTACCGACCTTCTGGTTGTCGTCGTTGTACACGGCCTTGCCGAGCACGCTTTTCTTCACGCTCCAGCCTTCGAGCAGCGCCTGCGATTGCTCGACGGTCACGCTGATCGGCTGCGCGCCCGCGATCTGCGCGTGCGCGCTGACGCTCGAGGCGAGGATGGTTGCTGCGATGAGGGTCTTGTAGAAAGCCATGCTGTTATGTACTCCGGTGAATTGTCGTCGGTGTCGGCGGCCGGCCAAGCCGCCGCCGTGCCTGCGCCGCGTGAAGCACGGCGCATCGCACCGGCCCATGTTAGCGCCACTCGCGAAACGCTGCATCGGACGCGATGACGCAGCCCCCGTCACGCGACCCGCGCGATGGTGACATTACGGACACCGCAACGAATCGCGTACGCGGTCAAACTCCGGCAGATAACGCGCGTAATTTTCCTCGCGCGCCGTGTAGATCAGCGCGCAGGTCTTGGTGTCGCCGGAGGTTGCCACGACCGCCTGGTGGACGATTGCATCGTTGAGCGTCTCCTTGTGCTCGCACATCTGCGCGGGCCGGCCGGCTATCGTGCCGTTCGCCGCGTGCGACGATTCGATCGCGCCGCCACCTTCCCTGACCGCATCGTCCATCCCGTCGCAGAAGCTCGACAGCGTGTCGTCGCTCTTGTCGCCGATGACGAACTCGATCCCCGCCGAGATCATCCCGAACCTGAAACGCCGGATCCGGTAGGTCGCGTCGCCGCGATCCTCCGGCTGGTTCGCGACCCGCCACCCCGCCGGCAAACGCAGCTCCGCCGGCGCCGGATAATTGCGCACGAGTTGCAGGTCATTGTTAAAGTTCAGCACGCCCGCGACACCCAGCGCCACAACCACCACCGCAATCGACAACCAGACACCGAGCAGCGTCAGCAGGCCGATGCCCGCCGCGCGCCAGTTCGACTGCAGCGCGCCACCGGCGGCCCGGTGCGCATCGACCGCCGCGCCTTGCGCGTGCCGCGCGTAGATAATCGTCCCGGCGAGACCGGCAATGACGACCGCATGCACGAGCGCGTGCGGCACCATCGAGGTTTCCGGAATGTCCACGGCCGCGTAAAGCACGATCGACACGAGCGTGACGAGCGCCGTGGCGAGAATCTGCCGCTGCGCGAGCGCGCGTTGGCCAAGGCGCCGCGCGTTCGCCGCGAGCAGGATGCCGCCGGCGAGCGGCGAGCCGAGAAATGCCGCCCAGCCGATGCCCGCCATCGTGAACAGCTTGCCGGGCGGTACCGGTGCCGTCGATGCCGTCGGGCCGGAAGCAGCCGGTTCGCCCGGAATGGCCGATGCGTCGGACGGGAAATCGGTCATGTCGGCATCGCCCCCGTCACGCGTTGCGCGACTGCGCGCGCCGTTGCCGCACGGCATCGGCCAGTACGTCGAGCACCGGCTCCGTCTGCGTCCAGCTCAGGCACGCATCCGTGATCGATACGCCGTACTTCAGCGGCACACCCGGCTTCAGGTCCTGGCGCCCGGCCTCGAGATGGCTCTCGACCATCACGCCGACGATCCGCTGCTCGCCCTGCGACAGTTGCCGCGCGAGATCCTGCGCGACGTCGATCTGCCGGTCGTGCGACTTGTTCGAGTTCGCGTGCGAGCAGTCGACCATCACCTGCTCGCGCAAGCCGGCCTTGCGCAGCACCGCGCAGCTCGCCTCGACATGCTCGGCGTCGTAGTTCGGGCCGTTCTTGCCGCCGCGCAGGATCACGTGCGCGTCGTCGTTGCCGCGCGTCTCGAAGATCGCGGCCATCCCCATCTTCGTCATCCCCATGAACGCATGGCTCGCCGCCGCGGCGACGATCGCGTCGGACGCGACCTGCACGCCGCCGTCGGTGCCGTTCTTGAAGCCGATCGGACAGCTCAGGCCCGACGCGAGCTGGCGATGGCTCTGGCTCTCGGTCGTGCGCGCGCCGATCGCGCCCCACGCGATCAGGTCGGCGATGTACTGCGGGCTCAGCAGGTCGAGGAATTCGGTCGACGCCGGCAGGCCCAGCGCGTTGATGTCGAGCAGCAATTGCCGCGCGGCGCGCAGCCCTTCGTTGATGCGGAAGCTGCCGTCGAGGCGCGGATCGTTGATGTAGCCCTTCCAGCCGACCGTCGTGCGCGGCTTCTCGAAGTAGACGCGCATCGTGATCAGCAGGTCGTCCTTCAGCGCATCGGCGGCGACCTTCAGGCGGCGCGCGTAGTCGAGTGCCTGGTCGTGATCGTGGATCGAGCACGGGCCGACGACGAGCAGCAGCCGGTCGTCGCGGTCGTGCAGGATGTCGCCGATCGCGCGGCGCGTATCCTCGACGAGTGTCTGCGTGGCGGCCGGCACCGGCAGTTCGTCCAGCAGCAGCGCCGGGGAAATCAGCGGGCGCACGGCGCCGATGCGGACGTCGTCGATGCGGGTGGTGTCCTGCGTCGCGTCGGCGCTGCCTACCTCGCGATCGTGGGAAGGATTGTCGAGGTTCTGCATGGTGATTCTCCGGGGGACGTCTGGAATGATGGGCAGGCTCGATTATGGCACCCGGGCGGGGCGGCGGCGGGTTGCGGCGGGGGAGCGGGTGCGGCTGCGTGACGGCAGCGCGACGGAAATCAAAAGGCGAAAAGAAAAAGGCGACCCGCGGAGGGTCGCCCGGCCACGCGCCGCATCACATGCGGCATGACGGCTAGTGCAGCGTCTCGGGCGCCAGCGAATTGCTCGGCAGCAGCGACGTCAGCCAGCAGTTGCTCGGCGCGGCTTTCCCGTTGAAGCGGTCGTAGAGCCACGGCAGCATGCCGGCCACCCACGGCACGATCGCACCCGCATGTTCGAGCGGATACTCGTTGTACGTGACCGGCGTGCCGCTCGCGCAGAACTTCTGTGCCAGCGCGCGCACGTCGTACGCCATCATCACGCCGTCGCCCACCTGGCTGCTGAACGTGCCATCGAGCGCGCCCGCCGTGCCCTGGCCGATGAACATCGGGATCGTCGGCGATGCGGCCAGCCCCGCATTCACCTTGTTCGCATACGTCACGTACACCGGAATGCTGTTGATGTCGTTCGCGTATTGCGGCTTGAACAGCGTGCCCCAGTGCAGCCCCGTGTACTTCGGCAGGATGTATGCGAGCGACTGGCTCTGGATGTCCTTGAACACGGCGACGCCGGTATCGCTGAGATAGGGCGTCAGGTCGAAGCCGTAGCCGCGCGACAGCCCGGCCAGCGCGGCCGCGGCCACGCCGCCCCACACGATGCTGCCATCGACGTAGCGCAGGTTGTGCGCGGGATCGACCAGCACGCCGCCTTCCGCCGCGCCGACGAGCTGCTTGTTGATCTCGGGCGCATAGCTCGGCGCGAGCTGCGCGGCCCAGTTGGTCGCGATCGCGCCGCCGGAATAGCCGATCATCGCGACCTTGCTCGACGGGTTCAGGCCCGTCGACGGCGTATTGAGCGCCGCGCGGATCGAATCGAGCGTCGTCATCCCGTATTCGGGGCCGGCAGCGAAGTCGGCCGTCTGGCCTTCCGTATCGGGCACGATGACGTTGTAGCCGAGCAGCAGCAGCGTCGACAGCGGGATCGATTCCGCGCTGTAGAGCAGCGTGCCGATGTTGATGACCTTGGTGACGTCGCGGTCGCCGGCGATCACCTGCGACGGCTCGTCGTACGGGTTCAGCGAATCGTAGGCCGACTGGTACGAGATCGCCTGGCCGTTGCTGACCTGGCTCCGGATCACCGACGTCACGTTGACGACCGGCTGGTTCAGCGCGTTATTGGTGCGATACAGCAACTGCTGCGCGGTCAGCGCGGTGGGGATGCCGGCCACGTGATAGGTGACGTTGCGCGTCTTGAGCACCGTGCCCGGTGGAATCGATGCCAGCGGCGTGGTGCCGGTGTACGTGTAGAACGGGTCGGATACGGTCGGCGCGGCGGCGCTGGCCGGCGGTGCGGTCATGGCCAGCGTGGCGGATACAGCCGCCGCGGCCAGCATGAAACGTCTGGAGGACATGGTTGGGGCCCCTGGGATAACCTGCTTTCGTCGAAGGAAGTTTGCGGTGTTGCAGACCATCGCGTGTGTCGCTTCAAAACCGTTTCCAGGCCATCGACTGTCTCCTGTGAATGAGTAATCCGGGCTGTTCTGAATCTGTAATTTTAGTAGGAGTACAAACCGGATGAATTGAAGCACAACGCACGGGAAATCGAAGGGCGTTTTCCATTGTTTGAAGGTAAACGTCTAAACCCGTCGTCGTGCGATGCGGGTCGCTCCGGCCATTCGGCCGACTGTCCGCGTTTTGCCGAAGTGCCGTACGATCACGGCTGTCCGGTACCTGAGCGGCCGCGTCGTGCGATGCCCGCCGCGCCGCACACTGCCTGTAACCGCTCGTTCCCTGCCCAACCGACACGCCACGATGACCGTCTCCGAACTGCTCCGCGCCATCCGCCAACCCTATGCCGACCTGCTCGCGAAAGCGGCTGCGCAACCGGCCGTGATCGTCGAACCGGCCTACCGGCGTGCCGACGGCACGCTCGCCACCGAAGGGCCGCTCGCGTTGCCGTGCCGGGCCGACATCATCCCAACCGAAGGCGAATCGGCCGGCCAGCCGGTGATGGTCGATTCCGCCACGCAACTGGCGTTCGAGCCGTTGGCATTCGAACTCGAAACGGCGGCCGTGTCGATTCGCCCGTTCGTGTGGGACTGGGCCGCGATCGAGGCCGACGGTCTCGACGAAAGCGCGGCGGTCGAGGCATTCAAGACGTGGTTCTTCGCGTGGTTCGATGTCGACGACGAAAACACGCCGGCCGAAGACGGCCTGCATGGCATCGTTCACTACTTGTCGGAACCGGTTCGCACGGAACAGGGCTGGCGCGTCAATGCGGATCTCGGGTCCGCACCCGAGACGGCCGTCGAGGATCTGCTGTTCCGGCTCGTCGATGCGGGCGCTACGCGGATCGTGCTCGGTTGATGCCGCATTTCATCCTTCACCGGCCCATCATGAAAAAAGCCCTTGCCGCCCTGCTGCTCTGCGCGTCGCTGCCCGCGTTCGCCAAGGTCTCCACCGAGGTGTACTGCTTCAAATCGGACGGCGACAAACCTGTACGCTTCGAGATGCGCACCTACTACGACGACGCCGTCGACTGGTCGGGCGGCATGGTCCGCTATGCGAAAGCGAAAACGGCCCTGCCGCTGGTGGTCGAGCACGTGGACGAGGAAGTGCTCGCCGAAGGCCGCCCGCACCAGTTCACGACGACCTGGGTCGAAATGGTCGACGGCAGGATCAATGGACGGTACGAGATGATGTCGCAGGGCGCGATGATCTATTCGATGACCTATACCAGCGCGCGCACCGGCAAGCAGACCGCGTTCGGCAGAGTGCTGGACGTCGACGCATCCGAACAAACCGGGTGCCGCTGGTGATGCGCCCGCTGATCAGGATTGTGTGGGTGCTGGTCGCCCTGCACGCAGGCTTCGCGAATGCCGCGCCGCGCACGGTCTACGAGGGAGCGTTGCAAGGCGCCGGCGCCGTCGTGATGGAACTCGACGATCGCCCGGCTGCGGATGGTTCAATCTCGGGCCGCTACTTCTATGCGCAGCACGGCGTCGATATTCCGCTGCACGGCACGCCCGCGGAATTGCTCGAGCCGCTCGTGCGATCGCAGTTGCCGGACGATGCACGCAGTCCGTTGGGATTCGGCCAGCAAGCCGATTTCGATCATGCCGCGGCCACCTGGCAGGGCACGCGGGACAAGGCCGGCTATCGCGGCCGCTGGACCGATGCGCGCTCGGGCAAGACACGTGCCTTCGCGTTGCGCCGCGTCGCCGAATACGATCCCGACGCAGTCGCGCCGGGCGCTGTCGAGGCGATCACCGCTGTGTCTGGAAGTGGTGTCGGCAGCGGCATCGCGCGCAGCGCGGACATCGACATGCAACACGCGCCGTATGCCACGCTGAAGCTTGCCGGGCACGCACGGCCCGTGGGTCCCGAAATCGGCGACGGCACGGTCGCGTACCGGATGTGGAGCGACCCGCGCACGGTGCTCGCGTATCCGCGGCTGAGCCGCCATCCCTATCCGGCCGTGATGGCGCGGGTCAACCATCTGCTGGAACAACGGCACTGGCAGATGAGTCTCGCGGCGCTCGCATGCGCATCGACGCGCTACAGCGACGACGGATCGGCCTCCGGATCGCTCGGCGGCTACGACGACGACGAGCACGTGACGGTCACGTGGCTGTCGCGTGCGGCGATGGGTATCGTGGAATCGGGCAGCCTGTTCTGCCGCGGCGCGTACCCGGACAATCACTACGATCCGGTCACGTTCGACCTGCTGCGCGGCGCATACCTCGACTGGAATCGCGTGATCGACGCAACCGCGACGGGCAAGGACGGCAATCCGGAAACGAGTCCCGCGCTGGCGGGTTTCATTACGCGGTTGCGCGACAAGGCAACACACGGTCTGCAAGTGACGGACGGCCAAGGCAATTCACTGTCGTGTGCCGACGTGTTCCCGCAGTATCTGGCGTTCGAACTCGATGCGCCCGGCAAGCTGTCGTTCGCCGTGTCCGGGATTGGCCACGCAGCAGGCGCCTGTCTCGGGCCACAACTCGATGCGCCATTTGCGGCGCTCGCGCCGATCCTGAAACCGGGTGGTTCGCGCTACCTCGTACCGGGCGTCAAGCTGAAGTAACGCGGCGGTGCGTGGCAGTATCCGCATCGCGCACCGGCCCGGCCGCGTAGCGACGGGGCCGGGCGATGCCCACGCCCCGCACGCTTATGTCAGGACGCGTCGCCTTGTGCATCGACATCGATGCCCAGCTCGCTCGCCATCCGCAGAACCAGCGCATTCAGCCGCGCCACTTCATCCGCGAGGCGCTTCTGTTCGGCCTTCAGCGCTTCGAATTCCGAAGGCGGCACGGAATCAGCACCGCCGGCATCCGCGCTCGCGAAGTCGGCCAGGTCCACTTCGCCGCACATCAGGTGCATCCAGCGGTTCTCGCGCGCACCCGGCGCACGCGGCAGCCGGACGACGAGCGGCTGCGCGCGCGCCGCGAGCTCGTCGAGGAATGCCTCGACCGACGAGATATCCGCGAAACCATGCAGGCGCGCGCTGTTCAGGCGCAGCTCGGCGGCCGTCTGCGGGCCGCGCAGCAGCAGGATCGTCAACAGTGCGATCGCCTGGCTCGGAATGCCAAGCACGCGGTTCACGTTGTGTTCGAAACGCGGCACGCGGCTGCTGCTGCCTTCCATCACGAGGCTCAGGTGCTTCAGCCCGTCGAGCGCGGTCGTGACTTCGTCCTCGCTGACGCTCATCACCGGCGAGCGCGCGGTTTTCTGATTGCAGCCCGCGGTCAGCGCATTCAGCGACAGCGGATAGGTGTCCGGCACCGTGTGCTGCTTTTCGACGAGCACACCGACAATGCGGGCCTCGAGGGGCGTGAGTTCGCGAAGGGCGCGTGGCGTGGGCGTATCCGGCGTGGTGTTCATGATTGGCGTCGCAGCGTGCAGCAGGTGAAGGGAAACGGTCGCGGCCCGTCCGGCATCGCGCACGGGCGAGCCATATGATAGCTCGCGTCGCGTGGCCCGGCGCCGCGCGACCTGCCGGCGCGCGCACTTGCCGCAGCCGGCTTTCGTCCAACGTATCGGCGAGCCGGTGCCGCGTGGTGGATTCCGCCTCCTTGCACGCGGCGGCGTTTGTGCGCCGCGCATGCGGGCGTACGATATGCGTTACCCTGACGCACGCGGCGCCGCGCGACCGCCTTCGCACGCCGCAGCACGCGTCGCTCGTCCCGCACGCGATGCCGCCATGCATGCGCACCGCTCATCGACGCCGCTCGTCCCGTTCACCCCTTCGAACCGCCCACCACCATGACCGCATCCTCTTCCGCACCGCACGTGCGCGCCATCGTCACCGGACACACACGCGGCCTCGGCGCGCAGCTCGCCGAACAACTGCTGCTGGAAGGCGTCGCCGTGCTCGGCGTATCGCGCAGCCGCCATCCGTCGCTCGCGTCGCAAGCCGGCGACCGTTTCGCCGAAGTCGAACTCGATCTGTCGGACACGTCGGCCGTCGCGGCCTGGCTGGCGGGCGACACGCTACGCCGCTTCGTCGACGGCGCGTCGATCGTGCTGCTGTTCAACAACGCGGGCATCGTCGATCCGATCGGCCCGCTCGCCACGCAAGACCCGGCGATCGTCGCACGCGCGGTCGGCGTGAACGTCGCGGCACCGCTGATGCTGTCGGCCGCGCTCGCGCAAGCGGTGTCGGCCACGACCGAATGCCGGATCCTGCACGTGTCGAGCGGCGCGGCACGCAACGCGTACGCGGGCTGGAGCATCTACTGCGCGACCAAGGCGGCACTCGATCACCATGCACGCGCAGTCGCGCTCGACGCGAACCGCGCGCTGCGGATCTGCAGCGTCGCGCCGGGCGTCGTTGATACGGGCATGCAGGCGACGATCCGATCGAGCAGCGAAGACAATTTCCCGATGCGCGAGAAATTCGACCAGCTGAAGTCGAGCGGCGCGCTCGCGACGCCCGAGGCGGCCGCGCGACAGCTGATCGGCTATGCGCTGAGCGACGCGTTCGGCTCGGTACCGACCGCCGACGTGCGGGAACTGCCGAGCCACTGAGTCACGCGGCCACGCGGCCGCGCAGCTCGTCAACGCCCTTCGAGCCGCTTCGTCCAGTCTTCGACCTGCCGCTCCGTCCGGCGCTTGTCGAGCATCTTGCGCCAGCCGGGCGGCAGTATCGGGACATCGCACAGCGCGTCGAGCGCGGCCATGTCGAGCGTGCGCCGGTACAGCACGTCGAGTACGGTCGACAGCGGCCATTTCGGGTAGCGGCGCTCACGCAGCGCCAGCACGTCGCCCGGCGCCACCCAGCCTTCCTGCAGCACACGGTAGTACCAGCCGGTCCGGCCGCTTTGCTGCACGAGCGCGGCCATCCGCGGATGCTCGAAACGCGCGTTGAGCTTCCAGCACGGCTGCCGCGACTGCGATACCTGCAGCACGGCACCGCCCAGCGTGAACATGTCGCCGAGGCACACGTCGTGCTCGGTCATGCCGTGCGTCGACAGGTTCTCGCCGAACGCACCCGGTTGCACGAGCACGTCGCGCGCACCGATCTCCGCGGACCACCACGCATAGTGATCGTGCGCATAGTGGTGGACCGCCTTGTCGGGGCCGCCGTGATGCCGCGCATCGGCCTGCTCGTCGCCGGCAAAGCCGAGCGTGCCCAGCCACAGACGCGCGCCGACCGGCTGCTTGTCGATCGCACTGGCGTGCGGCGTGCCGGCCAGCGGCCGGCTCTTGCCGACCCTCACCGCGCCGATCGCGGCCGAGATCGCCGGCCGTGCCGCATCGCTCATGCCGTCACACCGTCGGGCAGTGCCGCGAGCAGGCGTTCGAGTTCGCGCGTGCGCGCGTCGCCGAGCGGCATCAGCGGCTTCCTCGGTTCACCCGCATCGAAGCCGCGCAGGCGCAAGCCAGCCTTCACGGTCACCGGCAACCCGCCGTTCACGATGAACTGCAGCAGCGGCAACTGCGCATGAAAGACCGTCCTCGCGCGCGCCAGGTCGCCCGAGCGCATCGCGTCGAACAGCGCCAGCGGCAACGCCGCATTCAGGTTCGGCGCGGCCGTGCACCATCCGGCCGCGCCCGCTGCAAGCGCGGCGAGCGCCATCGGATTGCTGCCGTTGTAGAACGGAATCGCGCCGTCGCTCAGCTGCGCGAGCCGGTGCATCCGCCCGATGTCGCCGGTGCTCTCCTTCACCATCGTCACGTTGTCGACGGTCCGGCAGATCGTTGCGATCAGGTCCGGCGACATGTCGACGCCGCTCGTCGCGGGGTTGTTGTACAGCATGATCGGGATGCCGATGGCAGCGCCGATCGCGCGATAGTGCGCGACGATCTCGTCGTTGGCGAGCTTCCAGTACGACACCGGCAGCACCATCACCGCATCGGCGCCAGCCTGTTCGGCGAAGCGCGCGCGGCGCACCGCTCCCGCCGTGGTGAGATCGGAAATGCCGACGACGGTCGGCACGCGCCGGTTCACCGCGCGAATCGACGCGGTGGCAACGGCCTCCCATTCGGCGTCGGACAGGTACGCGCTTTCGCCGGTACTGCCCAGCGGCGCGATCGCGTGGACGCCGTCGGCAATCAGGCGCTCGATCAGCGCGTCGAGCGCTTTCAGGTCGATGTCGCCGTCAGCGGTGAACGGCGTAACCGGGTAGGCAATGATGCCTTTCAGCAAGATGGACACGATAGGTATTCCTCAGTAAATGTCTGACACGGCAGCGACGAATCGCCCGCTCATTCGACACAGTCTCGATGCGTACGCAATGCCCTGCGCGCGTAATAGTCGAACGTCACCGCATCGCGCTTCGGCTTCGAAATCCAGTCGTGCGCTTCGCGCGCCAGCGCCGGCGGCACCGGCTTGATCTCGCCGGCCGACATCGCGAGCAACTGCAGCTTCGCCGCCCGCTCGATCAGCAGCGCGAGGATGCACGCTTCCTCGATCGTCTTGCCGACCACGAGCTGGCCGTGGTGCGACAGCAGGATCGCGCGCTTGCTGCCGAGCGCCTTCGAGATGATCTCGCCCTCCTCGTTGCCGACCGGCACGCCGGGCCAGTCCTTCAGGAACGCGCAATCGTCGTACAGCGGGCAGGTATCCATGTGCGACACGACGAGCGGCTGCTCGAGCATCGACAGCGCCGCGACATGCGCCGGATGGGTATGGATGATGCAGTTCACGTCCGGGCGCTCGCGGTAGATCCACGTATGGAACCGGTTGGCCGGATTCGGGATGCCCTCGCCGTCGACGACGTCGAGATCCTCGTTGACGCGCAGCAGGTTCGCCGCCGAAATCTCGTCGAAACCGAGCCCGAGCCGCTGCGTGTAGTACGTGCCGGCGTCGCCTGCGCGGCAGGTGATCTGCCCGGCCAGGCCCGAGTCGTGACCGGCGTCGAACAGGATCCGGCACGTGAGCGCGAGCTTCTGCCGCGCGGACCAGCCGCTGTCGCCAACCGCGTTGTCGAGACGCCGCTCCGCCAGCGCGACCAGCGCCTCCTTCGTCAGGTTCAGCGTTTCCGCCATGTTCACCTCCTGAATGGATCGGGCCGGCCGCGCCGTCCGCAGCCGCTTTCCCGGGAAAACATGACACACGATACACCAAAGGACACATTGTGTCATGCGTTACAATCGGTTTTTCGAAGGACACCTGGCGCCCCATGACGATTCGCCTGAAGCTGCTCAGAAAACAGAAGGGCTGGACGCTCGACGTGCTGGCCGACGAGACGGGCCTCACCAAGAGCTATCTGTCGAAAGTCGAGCGCGGCCTGAGCGTGCCGTCGATCGCGGTCGCGCTGAAGCTGTCGAAGGCACTGAACGTCGACGTCGAGCAGTTGTTCTCGGAAAGTCACAACCGCGAGCTGATCACGGTCACGCGCGCGGGCGAGCGCACGGCGATGGGCGCGGCGGCCGACAGCCAGGCCCATCGCTTCGAAAGCATCGCGGCCGGCGTCGCGCCGAAGAAGATGCTGCCGTTCGTCGTGCATCCGCCGCACGAATTCGTCGCATCGACGTTCCGCGAGCACGAAGGCGAGGAGTTCCTGTTCGTGCACAAGGGGCGCGTCGAAATCGAATTTCCGAACGAAACGGTGCAACTCAAGACCGGCGATTCAGTCTATTTCAACGCACTCATCCCGCACCGCACGCGCAGCCTGGGCACCGCGCAGGCGGAGATCCTGGTCATCGTCAGTCACGACGACTAGCATCGTCACCTTTTCGCGCAAGGATCCCCGATGGTCACGAAGGCCACCGCACCGTTCCAGCAGATCAAGACGCTCGTTCGCCAGAACGTCGAGGCGGGCGACTGGCGCCCCGGGGACCGCATTCCGTCCGAACTCGATCTCGCCGCGCAGTTCGGCGTCGCGCGCATGACGGTCAATCGCGCGCTGCGCGAGCTGACCGAGGAAGGCGTGCTGAAGCGCATCGCGGGCGTCGGCACCTTCGTCGCCGAAGTGAAGCCGCAGTCGAACCTGCTGATGATCGCGCACATCCGCGACGAAATCCGCGCACGCGGGCACGAATATCGCTGCCGCGTGCTGAGCCAGTCGAGCGAACCCGCGTCGTTCGACGTCGCGGCCGCGTTCGGCTTGCCGGTCAACACGCCGGTGTTTCATGTGGTGTGCGTGCACGAGGAAAACGGCCGCCCGATCCAGCTCGAGGATCGCTACGTGAACCCGGCGGCCGCGCCCGGTTTCATCGACCAGGATTTCCAGGTCGAGCCGCCGTCCGAGTACCTGTACAACAACGTGTCGCACTACGAACTGGAAATCGAGCACGTGGTCGATGCGTCGCTGCCGACCGGCGAACAGGCGCGGCTGCTCGACATGCGCGCCGACGAGCCGTGCCTCACGCTCACGCGCCGCACCTGGACCAACGGGCAGCCCGTCACGTTCGTGCACTTCCTGCATCCGGGCAACCGCTACCGGCTCGGCTCGCGCTTCAAGCCGGGCGCCGGACGCCACCCGACCTGATCCTTTTCCCCACGCACAAAAGCGCGCGGCGGCCGTTTCGTCAGAAGCGGCCGCCGCGTCCGTCATCCACGCCCGCCCGCGTCAGATCGCGCCGGCCTGCCCCGCGCCTCGCGACCACACGACCGGAAACAGCGGGTGATCGAGCGGCGCGCCGTCGGGCAGCTGCCCGGCGAGCCCGGGGAAATCGGGCGACGTCTTCCAGCGGCGCGGCGCGTGACGGATATCGTCGCCGACGAAGCGGATCGAGAACGCGCGCCGACGGTTCTGCGTACCGCCCGACGCGTGCAGCGTGAGCATCCGGAAGCACACCATGTCGCCGGGCTCGAGCGCCCAGTGGCGGATCGGGAACGCCGCACGGTCGCCTTCAATGTCGGGCAGGTCCGCCAGGCTGCCTTCCGGGAACCACTTCGCCTCCTTGTCCATGAACGTGCGCGGCATCAGCCACGGCCCGAGATGCGAGCCCGCGACGAATTCCAGTGTCGATTCGAGCGGCACCGGATCGACCGGAATCCACATGCTGACGTTGTCGTCGCCTTCGATGTTGTAGTACGGCTGGTCCTGGTGCCACGGCGTGCGCTGCCGCGTGCCGGGCTCCTTCACGAGCAGGTGGTCGTGATGCAGCCGCACGTTGTCGCTGCCCATCAGCGCGGCGGCGACCGACGGCGCCGGCGAGCGCACGATGAAGTCGCGATACGCGTCGTTGTGCTGCCAGTTGCAGAAATCCTCGAAGAACCAGCCCGGATCGTCGGGCCGGCTCGCGACTTTTGCGCGCTCGCTGGGCTGCGCGAGATTCGTGTCGATGCCGGCGCGCAGCGCGGCGACTTCGTCGGGCGAGAAGATGCCCTTGATGCAGACCGCCCCTTCCTCGCGGAACGCGGCGATCAGTTCGGGGGTCACGGCTTGCGCGACGCGATCCTGGATACTCGTCATGGTGTGCCTGTCGATTGAATGAATCACGGAATCACGGTGCCGAAGTCAGCTGCTGCTTCGTGCCGTAGATGTCGAAGTCGAAATATCTGGCGGCGATCTTCTGGTACGTGCCGTTCGCGCGGATCGCGACGATCGCGTCGTTCAGCCGCTTCTTCATCGCTTCGTCGCCCTTGCGCACGCCCATCGCGACGCCGTAGCCGGTGATCCGCACGTCGGTCACGTCGGGGCCCGCGAACGCGTAGCCCTTGCCTCGCGGGGTCTTCAGGAACGAGTAGCCGGCCTGCGTCTTGTCCTGGAAGGTCGCGTCGAGGCGGCCGTTGACGAGATCCTGGTACACCTGGTCCTGGTTCTGGTACGAGACGATCGTCACGCCCTTGGTCGCCCATTCGGCCTTCGCGTACGCCTCCTGCGTCGTGCCCTGGTCGATCCCGATGCGCTTGCCCGCGAGCGACTCCGCGGTCGGCAGCAGCTTCGAGCCGGCCGGCGCGACGAGCGCGCCCGGCGACGCATACAGCTTGTTCGAGAAGTCGATCTGCTTGAGCCGCTCGTCGGTGGCCGTCATCGCGGACATGATCACGTCGAACTTGCGGGCGCGCAGTGCCGGAATCATCCCGTCGAAACCCTGCTCGACCCACACGCACTTCGCATGCAGTTGCTCGCAGATCGCATTGCGCAGGTCGATGTCGAAGCCGGCGAGCGAGCCGTCGGGCTGCTTCGCCTCGAACGGCGGATACGTGGGGTCGATGCCCCAGCGGATCGTCGACGCGTCCTGCGCGAACGACACGAGCGGCGCGAACGCCAGCGCGGTAACGAGGAGCTTTGCAGTGCGGTTCATGGCGTGTCCTTGATGGTCTCGACGCGGCGGGCGAACGCCGGCGTCCGGTGGGGAGCGTTGCGCCGGTATGCCCGGCGCGGTGCGCGAAAGACAGGGACTTCGATGAAACTGCGATGCAGTCTAGACCGCTCAATTTTTGAGCGCAAGCGGGGGAAACGGGGGCGGGGTGGAGGGCGGGCCGGCGCGTTCCGGAATCGGGATGGAAAGATGGGATGGCGCTTTAAATAAGGCCATCTTGCAGGATTTACATGGCTTCCCGGTGTTTACCCTTTGCGACGCACATCTGCCACAAAGCGAGTTTTTCCGGATATCCGTCAGATGGTGATGTCTATACAGGGAGTCAAGACGAAGCCTCGCCCGCTGCCTTTCGTAGGAAATCGATGACGCATCCTATACCGCCAAAAGAGCTGCTCGAATACGCAGGCACATCCGGCGATGCAAGATATACCTTACATTCATGAACCATTGATCCGTGCAGGAAGACCCGCATGCAACTTTACGAGATCGGTCAGGCCGTGGCGAAACGGAGAGCGGAACTCGACCTCACGCAGGCTCGGCTGGCCAGGCTCGCCGGACTTTCTCGCCTCACCGTGAATCAGCTGGAAAACGGCAAACTCAAGGATCTCGGCGTCAACAAGCTGATCCCGTTGCTTGGCCTGCTCGGCATCGAACTCATGACCCGACCGCGGCCGGCTCGGCGCGGTCTTCACATGGCCGTCATTGGTGCGAACGTCAGCCACAAGAGCGAGTTGACCGAGCGATTGCTCGTCGACGCGTTAGTCTTCGGACAAATCCCCGCCGGGTATGAAGCGCAGTTCGCCGTCATCCTCGTCGAGGTCCCGCTACCGGTTGTAGTAAGGGCGGCCGAGGAAGCTGCCGAGCGCTCGGGCACGCCACTACGCGCCATCTGGAAAAATCTGGCCGAGTGGTCGAAGGCGCTTCATCTCTATCGGGAAGTATGGGTCTGATCGCTGCCCCCTTCGCCCACGCTGCCCCTACCGCGCCCCCGCCGCCACCAGCACCCTCTCGATCGCCCCATACCCGCGCTGCCGCGCATGCTGCAGCGGCGTCTCGCCGTTGGTATCGGCGAGATCGACGTTAGCGTGCCCGTCCACCAGCAGTTGCACGATCCGCACATACCGCTCGCTGCCGTCGCCGAGCATGATCGCCTCCAGCAGTGCGGTCCAGCCGAGCCGGTTCACATGATCGACGTTCACGCCCGCATCGATCAGCGTGCGCACCGTCTCGACATGCCCGCGCTCCGCCGCCGGAATCAGTGCGGTGCCACGATACCGGTTCGTGCTGCGCAGGTCGGCGCCATGCGCGAGCGTCATCCGCAGGATGTCGAGATAGCCGCGCGCACCGGCATACAGGTACGGGCTGTCCTGGATCGCATCCTTCGCGTTGACGTCCGCGCCCGCGTCGATCAGCACGCGCGCCGCATCGACGTGATTGCCGTGCGTCGCGATCAGGAGCGCCGTGCGGCCCTGCCCGTCACGTGAATCGATCTGCGCGCCGCGCTCGAGCAGCGTGCGCACGTCGCCCGCATCGCCGCGATCGGCCGCGCTGCGCAGCCTGCCTTCGAGCGCGCCGCCGTCGGCGGCGGCCACTGCCGACGTGAGCGTGGTCAACGCAAACGAGCCGATGATCGCAATCCGTTTGAACAACATCCCGTTTCCTCCTTGCGTGCCGCGCACGCCGATACGCGGCCGATGCAATACGTCAGGCGAGGCGCCCCCGTGGCGCAGTACGACGCCGCGCCGCGTCCGGCGAAACCGCGATTGCCCGCGGCGTCCGGCCATGTTAAAAGTCGTCGCACGCATTTGGAAATGAAATGTTCGAATCCGCAAAAGTGCAGAAATGAATAGACCCCTGTTCGACCTCGACCTGCTGCGCGCGCTCGTGATGGTCGCCGACTGCGGCAGCTTCACGACGGCATCCGCGCGGTTGCATTCGACGCAGTCGACGGTCAGCCAGAAGGTGCGCCGGCTCGAGGAAATCGCCGGGCACCGGCTGCTCGACCGCGGCACGCGCGACGTGCGGCCGACCGACGCGGGCGTGACGGTGCTCAGCTATGCGCGGCGCATGATCGCGCTGAACGACGAGATGCTGGAAGCGCTGTCGGGCGCCACGGTCGCACTGACGATCCGGCTCGGCGTGCCCGACGATTTCGCGGCAGGCCGCACGACGCATGCGCTCGCCGCGTTCAAGCGCGCGCATCCGCAGGTGAAGCTCGAAGTGATGTGCGGGCTGAGCCGCGACATCAGCGCCGCGTACGATCGCGGCGAGCTCGACCTCGTGCTGATCAAACAGCGGCGCGACAGCCGCGAGGCCGTCGTGCGCTGGCCCGAGAAGCTGCGCTGGATCGACAGCGCGAAGCATCCGACGATCGATCTCGACCCGGTGCCGATCGTCGTGTTCCCGCCGCGCGGGCTCTATCGCGACGACATGATCAAGGCGATCGAGGAGCGTGGCCGCCGCTGGCGGATCAGCTTCACGACGTCGAGCCTGAGCGGCATCCAGGCCGCCGTCGCGGACGGGCTCGGCATCAGCGTGCTGCCCGCGCGCGTGGTGACGGACGAGCACGTCGTGCTGACCGCGAAACAGGGTTTCGCGCCGATCGAGCACATGGACATCGCGATCCTGCATCGGCCGACGGCCGACCCGATGGTCAGCGAACTGACGAAGGCGCTCGCGACGATGCTGGAGTTGGAGGAGTAGCAAGAAGGCTGGGAGCGGCGGCAATGTGAAGGACACCGCGGAAGCGGTGCCGCCGGCACGGCCGATGCAACGGGATCGCGGGCGCATCGACACGCACGCGCACCCGGCCCCGTCAGAACATCGTGTTCCCGTTCGCGGCCTGTTCTGGCACGGGTTGATTGACATCCCAGTGCTCGACGATCTTGCCGTTCTCGAGCCGGAAGATGTCCATGATCGCGCTGCCGCGCGTGCCGGGTTCACGCACCGCGTGTACGTGCAGGATCACGTAGTCGCCGTCGACGAACGAGCGCTTGATCTCGCTGTGCGACTGCGGATACTTGTCGCGCAGGAACGCGACGAACTTGCGGAAACCGTCGCGACCGTCGGCCGCATTCGGGTTGTGCTGCACGTAGCGATCGCCGACGTATGCGAGCGCGGCGTCCGCGTCCTTCTCGTTCAGGCCTTTTTCATAGAACGCGAGCACCGTTCGCCGGTTGGCTTCCTGCTGCGCGTCGGTCGGGCCGGCCGCCACCGCGTGCGCGGCCGTCACGGCGAACAGGGCCGCCGCCATCCATCGTGCGGCCCGTGCCGCTGTCGTGCGTCGCATCGTCGTCTCCCGGGGAAATCCGGCTGAAAACCGGATCATACCGGGGCGACGCCGCGCGCACGCTTCGCTCACACCAGCGCGCCGTTGCGCGCAACGATCTTCCCCGACGACACGACGAGCCGCCGCACCGGCCGCGCGACAACGGCCTCGGCAAACGTCAGCGCGTCGACCAGCACGACATCCGCGCGGCTGCCCGGCTGGAGCCCGTAACCGTCGAAGCCGCAACCGCGCGCCGCGCCGTGCGTCACGCAGTCGAGCGCGACTTCGAGCGCATCGTCGCGACGGAAATCATTGCGCATGCCGATCAGCATCGCGCGTTCGAGCATGTCGGGCGACCCGTAAGGCGTCCACGTATCGCGCACGCCGTCGTTGCCGCCGATGACCGTCACGCCCGCCGCGCGGCACGCGGCCACCGGCGGCACCGGCACCGCCGCCGGCGCGGTCGTGACGAGCCCGACGCCGAGTTCGGCCATCCGCGCGAGCAACGCATCGCGCTCGCGTTCGGCGATATCGCCGAGACAGAACCCGTGGCTGATCGTCACCTTGCCCTGCATGCCGTGCGCAGCCGTGCGCTGCAGGATCAGGTCGAGCGAGTACGCGCCCATCGATCCGCGCTCGTGCAGATGAAGGTCGAGCCCGCGGCCGTGGCGCTCGGCGATCGCGAACAGCACGTCCACCGCCTCGACCGGATCGCCTTCGATCGCGCACGGGTCGAGCCCGCCGAGCAGATCGGCGCCTGCCGCCAGTGCTTCGGACAGCAGCGCATCGGTGCCCGGACGCTTGAGCACGCCCGATTGCGGAAACGCGACGATCTGGATCTCGACCTGCCCGCGCAGCGTCTCGCGCGTCGCGAGCACGCCGTGCAGATGCCGCAACCCGGCTTCGGTGTCGATGTCGACGTGCGTGCGGATGCGCGTCGTGCCGGCCGCGAGGAACGCGCGCGACAGTGCGAGCGACGCGACACCGGCGTCATGCCCGCTCGTCGCGCGATAGTGGCGCTCGTTCTCGATCCGGTCGACGAGGCGCGGCCCGACCTGGTTGCGATACCACGGCATGCCCCAGTGCGTCTTGTCGAGATGCGTGTGGCCTTCGACGAGGCCGGGCAGCGCAAGCGCGCCCGCGCCGTCCTCGATCGCGCAGCCGGCGGGCGCGTCGAGCGACGGGCCGATACGCGCGATGCGATCGCCTTCGATCAGGATGTCGAGCGCAGCGTCGGCGCTCGGGCGGACGTTGCGGATCAGCAGGTTCGTCATGTCGGTTCCGATGTGGTCGGTCAGTACGGTCAGTGCAGTCAATGCGAAGGCGGCACGGCGCGTGCCGCTCCGCCGGTCAGGTTGGTCAGCGCGTAAAGCGCAGCGCGGGGGCGAACGGCGCGCCCGTGTCGCTTTCGCCGCGACGGAACACCCAGCGTTCGGCCGGCACGCCCGCGACGGCCGCTGCCGCATTCGGCGCACGCACCGCGACGAACGTCGCATCGCAGCCGACTGCAATTCCATAGTTATCCTTGCCGATCACGCGCGCGCCGGCGTGCGTCGCCATGTCCAGCGCGATACCGAGCGCTTCGTCGGTATAGAAGCCCGACCGGTAGCCGACCATCATCGCGCGCTGCAGCATGTCGCCGTTGCCGTACGGCCACCATGCGTCGCGGATGTTGTCGTTGCCCGCGAACACGTGCACGCCCGCGTCGCGCAGCGCTTGCACCGGCGGAAACGCGCAGTCGCCCGGCGCATTCGTCAGGATCGACACGCCGGCTTCGGCCAGTGCCGCCGCGGTGCGCTGCACGTCGTCCTCGCTCACCTGGCCGAGCGCGTACGCATGGCTCACGTTCACGCGGCCACCGAGCCCCGCCGCGCGCGTGCGCGCCGCGATCCGCAGCAACTGCGCGATGCCCGTTTCGCCCGGCTCGTGCAGGTGGATGTCGATCTTCGCGCCGCGCTTCTCGGCGATGCCGAACACGATGTCGAGCTGGCCATCCGCGTCGCCGTCGAGCGTCGTCGGGTCGATCCCGCCGACCACGTCCGCACCTTCGCGCACAGCTGCGTCGAGAATCTCGGCGGTGCCGGGGCACGACACGACGCCCGCCTGCGGGAACGCGACGAGTTCGATATCGACGATCCCGCGCCATTGCTCGCGTGCAGCCATCACGGCCTGCAGGTTCGACAGGCCGGTGGTCGCATCGACGTCGACGTGGCTGCGCATCGCGACCGTGCCGAATGCGGCGGCCTGCGCGATCAGCGCATTCGCACGTTCGACGATCGGCGGCGCGGCCGCGAGCTGGCGCTTTTCGACCGCGAGCCGCTCGCGCAGCGAGCCGACCGATTCGTGCGGCACCCAGCGATCGCCGACGAAACTCTTGTCGAGGTGGATGTGGCCGTCGACGAAGCCGGGCAGCACGACGCGGCCGTCGAGGTCGATCGTTTTCGCGCCGGGCGCGGCGGCGCATTCGGCGCCGATCGCGGTAAAGCAGCCGTCACGGACGACGAGGTTGATGGGCTGGCCGCCGGCGTCGACGGCGTTGATGAAGAGGCGTTCGGTCATGGCTCGGAATGTGGGGCGGTCGCTGCATGTCACCAGTGCGGACAGGGGAAGGAACCGCAGCCGGCACGGCGCGACCGTTGGCAGGGAATCCGGCCACGATATCGGACGCCATCACCCGAGGCCAATTAAATGTCGCGATGCCGCGCATTCGATTTCGCGATGCAGAGCGCGCGCGGCCGCCGGGCGTGGCTCGGCGATGGGGCGGGATCGCGGGGAAAGCGACGGAAAAGCCGATGGCCGTGCAGCGTCGGCATCAGCGGAATGCGGGCGCCAGGAAGCCGCGTCGCGCCCTTGCCGGGCGTCGCTTCCGCACCCCGCCGGGGCGGCGATTTACGCGGCAACAGACTTTACACGTTGTTACCCGGCCGCACCGGACGCGCCACCGGCCATTCCTTATACTCACGCCGAGTTCGCCACCCGTCCCGGGATTCGTCGGCGAACCCGTTGCCGATGCAGGAAACATCATGATGCGCATGCCTTCCACGAAGACCGTTCTGTTCGCCTCGCTCGTCGCCGTCGCGGCGCTTCCGCTGACCGCCTGCGTCGCGCCGGGTTACTACGGCGCGCAGCCGGGGTATCCGCAGCAGCAGCAATACGCGACGCCCGGCTACGCGCAGCCCGCGTATTCGCAACCGGGCTACGTGCAGCAGCAACAGCCGTATCCGAACCAGGCGCCGCAACCGTACGATCAGTACGGCAACCAGCAGCAATACGGGTCGCAGCCGTATGACCAGTACGGTAATCAGCAGCAGCAATACGCCACCCCGTATGGCACCCAGTACGGCACGGTCTCGAACATCCAGCCGGTCAACGGCTCGGTCGGCCCGTCGGGCGTCGCCGGTACCGTCGTCGGTGCGCTGGTCGGCGGCCTGGTGGGCAACCAGTTCGGCCGCGGCCACGGCCGCGATGCGGCGACCGTGATCGGTGCGCTCGGCGGTGCGGTGGCCGGCAACCAGATCGGCCAGCAGATGGGCGCCGCGCAAGGCCCGAGCAGCTACCGGATCGACGTGCAGGTCAGCGACGGCTCGATGCGCTCGTTCGACGTGCAGTCGCCGGGCAACCTGCGGCCGGGCGATCGCGTGCAGATCAACGGCAATCAGCTCGCGCGATATTGATCCGGATGCGGTGCGCCTGACCTGATCGGGCGCATCGTCGTGCGTTTGCCGTCGGGCGCCGCAGCGGCGCGACGGCACGCCTGTTTCACCTCACCCTCATGCTGCGTGCCGGGGCAGCGCGCATGACGCGCCGCCGACACTGCCGCGGCGCCACGCCTTCGCCTCGAGCGCGCTCCGTCGCACGACCGCTCTCCCGCACCACCATCAGCGACCCGGCGCCCAGCCGTCACACACGCTCGACGCCGAACCCGACACGCGTCGACCGCGCAGCCGCCTGCAGGTGCCGCGAACGCCGGTAGACGATCGCCATCAGCGCCATCACCGCCGCGCCGGCATACAGCGACCCGCGCGTCGTCGGGTCGACACCGAGCATCACGAACACGAACGCGACGAACACGAGGCAGATCCACGACGTGACCGACGCGTACGGCATGCGGAACGCCACCGTCTCGCCGCGCGCGGCCAGCGCGCGCCGGAACCGCATGTGGGTCAGCACGATCATCGCCCAGATCACGGCCACGTCGAACGACAGGAACGACATCAGCCAGCCGAACACGCGTGCAGGGATCACGTAGTTCAGCACCACGCCGACCGACATGAACAGCACGGTCGCCCGCACCGCGCGCGACGGCGACCCGCTTGCGCTCAGCGCCGCGAACGACGCGGGCGCGAGGCCGTTGCCGGCCATGCTCGACAGCATGCGCGCGCCGCTGAACACGATGCAGTTGAAGCTCGACAGTGCAGCCGTCACGACCACGAAGTTGACGATGCCGGCCGCCTGCCGCAGCCCGAGCGATTCGAACGTCGTCACGAACGGGCTGCCGTGCTCGCCGAGCTCGTGCCACGGGTACAGCGCCATGATGATGAACAGCGCGCCGACGTAGAAGATCAGGATGCGCCACAGCACCGAGTTGATCGCGCGCGGAATCATCTTCTGCGGCTCGCGCGCCTCGCCGGCCGTGAGGCCGATCATCTCGACGCCCGCGAACGAATACGCGACGATCGGCAGCGCGCTCACGACCCCGAGCACGCCGTGCGGAAACACGCCGCCGTGGCGCCACAGGTTCGACAGCCCGACGGGCACGCCGCCATGGCCGATCCCCGTGAACACGATCAGCGCACCGCCCGCGATCATCAGCACGATCGTCACGACCTTCACGATCGCGAACCAGAACTCCAGCTCGCCGTACACCTTCACGTTGAGCAGGTTGAACGCCGAGATCGCTGCGATCGCCGACACGACCCACAGCCACTGCGGCACATCCGGAAACCAGAAGCCCATGTAGATGCCGATGGCGGTCGTCTCCGCGACGCCGACGCCGACCATCAGCAACCAGTAGCTCCAGCCCACCACGTAGCCGGCGAACGGCCCGACGTATTCGAACGCATACGCACCGAACGAGCCGGACACCGGCCGGTGCACGGCCATCTCGCCGAGCGCACGCATGATCAGGAAAATCATCGCGCCGCCGATCAGGTAGGCGACGAGCGCGCCGGGCCCGGCCGCCTTGATCGCGGACGCCGAGCCGAGGAACAGGCCGACGCCGATGGCCATGCCGAGGGCCATGAACGAAATCTGGCGCGCGCCGAGCTCGCGCCGCATCGTGTGCTGTTGCATCTTGTCTCCAGTCATTGATCGTCGCGGCGAGCCGGATCGGCCGGCCGCTGGATGGAGCGGCCGGCGTCGTGTGCCGGCCGCCCTGCTGCAGCGCACGGTCGCCGGTTCAGCGGCCGTGCAGAAAGCGTTCGACGCGGAACGGCGTCGGGTCGACGAACGGTTGCGTGCCGGTCATCAGGTCGGCAACCAGCCGGCCGGTCACGGGGCCGAGCGTGAAACCGTGATGCGCATGCCCGAACGCGAACCACAGATCGCGGTGGCGCGGCGCGGCGCCAATGACGGGCAGCATGTCGGGCGTGCACGGCCGGCGGCCGAGCCACGGCGTGCCGTCGACGCGCGCGCCGAGCGGAAACAGCTCGCGCGCGACCGGTTCGACGGCGGCGAGCTGGGTGGGCGTCGGCGGCGTATCGCAATAGCCGAGCTCGACGCCGGTCGTCAGTCGGATGCCGCGCGTCATCGGCGTGATCAGGAAGCCGCTGTCGGCATCGAGCACGGGCCCGTTCAGCCGCGCGCCCGGCTGCGCCGCGTAATGCATGTGATAGCCGCGCTTGACCGCGAGCGGCAGCGCATAACCGAGCCGCTCGCACAGCAGGTCCGACCAGGGACCGAGTGCGACGACCGCAGCGCGCGCGTCGACCGGGCCTTGCGCGGTGTCGACGCGCCAGCCGTTCGCGGCCGACAGCGTCAGCGCGTCACCGGTCAGGATGCGGCCGCCGAGCTGCTCGAAGTGGCGCGCATACGCGGTCACGAGCGCATTCGGATCGCTGATCGAATCGGAGTCCGGATAGCGCAGCGCACCGACCAGCGCGCGGCTCAGGTTCGGCTCCGCGTCGCGCAGCGCGGCCGCATCGAGCGCGTCGAAGGTCACGCCGTATTCGGCGTGCCAGCGCTCGGCGTCGCGCGTTTCGGCATCGCGTGTCGCGGCCGTGCGGAACACCTTCAGCCAGCCGCCTTCACGCAGCAGTGCGCCCGCGCCGGACGCTTCGATCAGCGCGCGATGCTCGGTCACGCAGTGTTCGATCAGCGGCGCATACGCACGCGCGATCTCGGCGTGGCGCGCCGGATGCGAGTTGCGCCAGTAGCGGTACAGGAACGGAATCAGTTTCGGCAACGCACCGACGTGATAGCGGACATCGGGCGAGCGGTTGCACGCGTATTTCAGCAGCGTGCCGAAGCCGCGCGGAAACGCATACGGATACACGCCTTCGCGCTGGATCAACCCGGCATTGCCGAGCGACGTCTCGTTGCCGGGCGCCTTGCGGTCGACGAGCGCAACCGACAGGCCGCGCTGTTGCAGGTGCACGGCAACGGACACGCCGATCATGCCGCCGCCCAGGACGAGCGTGTCGAATGTCATCGGAAGTTCCTCGGGGCGGGCGGCGCCGGCGTCAGGCGAGCGCGGTCACGGCGATCTCGACGTCGAGACCGGGCTTCATCAGCAACGCCTGCACGCACGCGCGGGTCGGCGCGTGGCCGGCCGGCACCCAGGCGTCCCACACCGCATTGAACGCGTCGAAGTGCGCGGCATCGCTGAGCCACACGTTGGCCGTCAGCACGCGTGTCTTGTCGACGCCGGCCGATGCGAGCAGCGCGTCGATGCGCGTGAGGATTTCGGTCGCCTGCACGGCGATCGGCGCGCCGGCCGTATCGGGCACCTGGCCGGCCAGGTGGACGAAGCCGTTCGCGATCACGACCTGGCTCATGCGCGTGCCGGTCTGCAGACGTTTGATTTCACTGGACATGATGGTTTGCACCTTCGCAGGCCCGGCCGCGACCGGCCGGGAAAATAAATGGCTGGAAAAACCGCTCCGTGTACGGAATCGTCGGGCAACCGCCGCACGGGCGAGCTGCGCCGATACGCACACGTGTCGTTCACGCCGGCCGCACCGGCCCCGCGAGTTTCGCGCCGTCCGATGCTAGAGTGGCCGTCACGCCCACCGTCGGCGATTTCGACGTAAATTATCATATACGAGAAAATTTATTCTCGTATACGACAAAACCCGTATTCACGTCACGCACGTCGCGCCCCGTATCCGCATGCCCAAATCCACCGTCCCCGTTCCGCCGCCCACCGACGCCGCGCCGCAGCTCGACCACCAGACGGTCGGCGCGCGGCTGCGCGACGCGCGCAAGTCGCGCGGCCTGACGCTCGCGCAACTGTCGGAGCGCTCCGGTATTGCGGTGTCGACGATTTCGAAGGCCGAGCGCGGCGACATCGCGCTCACCTACGACAAGTTCGCGGCGCTCACGCATGCGCTCGCGCTCGACTTCGACACGATGTTCGGCCGCCCCGCACCCGCCGGCGCGATGACGCCGTCGTTCACGCCGGCCGGCCAGCAGATGGTCTACGACACGCCGAACTATGCGTACGGGATGCTTGCGAACGACCTGACCGGCAAGCGGATGGTGCCCGTGCGCGGGCGGATCCATGCGCGCAAGCTGTCGGACTTCGCCGACTACATCCGGCACAGCGGCGAGGAGTTCGTGTTCGTGCTGAGCGGCGAGCTGGAGCTGCGCTTCGAGAACGGCCATGCGTACCGGCTCGGCGCCGGCGACAGCCTGTATTTCGACAGCGCGGTCGGGCACGTGTACCTGAGCCTCGGCGACACCGATGCCGAGGTGCTCGCGTGCTGCGTCGACGGCGATGCCAAGCGGCCGCGCGACGTGATCTGACTATCTGATTTCGGGCACGCGGCAGCGTCGAACATCGCCACGCGACAACCGGATTCCTATTACGATAAGGACGATGCATCCCGCGGCCGCAGCGGCCCGCGCCGGCATGCACGACCTTCAACCGGAACGCCCCCGATGACGATCACCACCCGCCTGCTCGATGCGGCCGACGCCGCCCGTTTCCAGACCGTTCGCCTGCGTGCGGTCGACACCGCCCCCACCTCTTTCCTGCCGACGCTCGACGAAGAATCACAGGTGCCGGTCGACGAATTTGCGACGCGCATCACGCCGACCCACGAACGTGCCGTGTTCGGTGCGTTCGACGGCGATACGCTCGTCGGCATCACCGGCGTGCGCCGCGATGCACGCGTGAAGATCGCGCACAAGGCAACGATCTGGGGCGTGTTCGTCGATCCCGCGTATCGCGGGCAAGGCATCGCGCAAACGCTGCTCGAACGCGCGACCGAGCATGCGGCGCAGGAATGGGAATGCAAGCAGTTGATGCTGTGCGTGAACGAGGTCAACGCCAACGCGGAGCGGCTGTATGCGTCGCAGGGGTTCGTCCGGTTCGGTACGGAACCGCGCTCGATGTGCGTCGATGGCCGCTTCTACGACGAGCACCACATGGTCAAGACGCTCGCGTAACGCGACACGGCGGCGAACGGGCATCGCGAGACGCAGCCAGATGCGTCCCCGTGCCCGCTTCGTCCGCACCGGATCCGGCGCGAAAGATGTGAGCGCCCACTAACTTTCCATGCAGTAAATCCGGCCGGGCCGACCCTCGACGGTTTATGCGCAAAAACTTTTAGAAGAAATATCTGCGCGTCGGCCTCGCCCACGCTGCCGCGCCCAACGCAACCCGCCTCCGTAATTCCGCCCCTGTTCATCCCCCCAGCGCCCGCGCTATCGTCTCCGTACCTTCACAGCCCAGGAGCTGCCTTTGCCTTCCCGTCACGGAGTCGACCTCATCCGCGCCCGCGCGTTGTTCGATCGCGAGCGCCGCGCATTCACCGAAGCCATGCCGGTCTCCCGCGCGCTGTCCGCGGAAGCATCCGAGCATCTGCTGTTCGGTGTGCCGTTGCACTGGATGCAGGACTGGTCGACGCCGTTCTCGCTGTATGTGAAGGAGGCGCGCGGCGCGACATTCACCGACGTCGACGGCCATCGCTATGTGGATTTCTGCCTCGGCGATACCGGCGCGATGTTCGGGCATGCGCCCGAACCCGTCGCACGCGCACTCGTCGAGCAAGCCACGCGCGGCTACACGACGATGCTGCCGAGCGAGGACGCCGCGTGGGTCGCGCGCGAACTCGCACGGCGCTTCAAGCTGCCGGTCTGGCAGTTCGCGCTGAGCGCGAGCGATGCGAACCGCTTCGTGCTGCGCTGGGCGCGCGCGGCCACCGGCCGCAAGACGATCGTGGTGTTCAACGGCTGCTATCACGGCACGGTCGACGACGTGTTCGTCGATCTCGTCGATGGCCGCCCCGTGCAGCGCGACAGCCTGCTCGGGCAGTCGTACGACCTGCTCGCGAACACGCGCGTCGTCGAATTCAACGACCTGGCCGCACTCGAAGCGGCGCTGAAAGGCGGTGACGTCGCCTGCGTGCTCGCCGAGCCCGCGATGACGAACATCGGGATGGTGCTGCCCGATCCGGGCTTCTGGGAGGCGGCCCGCGAACTGACGCGCCGCTACGGCACGCTGCTCGTGATCGACGAAACCCACACGATCAGCAGCGGCCCGGGCGGCTATGCGGTCGCGCACGATCTCGAGCCGGACATGCTGGTGGTCGGCAAGCCGATCGCGGGCGGCGTGCCGTGCGCGGTGTACGGGTTCAGCACGGAATTTGCCGAACGCGCGAAGCAGGCCAAGCTGAACGCACCCCCCGGCCATTCGGGGATCGGCACGACGCTCACCGCGAACATGCTCGCGATGCATGCGATGCGCGCGACGCTGGCCGAGGTTGCGACCGACGCAGCGTATGCGCACATGTTCGAACTCGCCGCACGGCTGGCAGCGGGCCTCGAACAGGCGATCGCGAAGCACGGGCTGCCGTGGTGTGTGACACGCATCGGCGCGCGTACCGAGTTTCAATTCGCACCCGTGCCGCCGCGCAACGGGACACTCGCCGGCGCGCAACTCGACAGCGAACTCGAACACATCGTGCACCTGTACCTGCTGAATCGCGGCGTGCTGATCACGCCGTTCCACAACATGATGCTGGTGTGTCCGCAGACGACGGCCGACGACGTCGACCGGCTCGTGACGCAGTTCGACGCGTGTCTGGGCGAGCTGGTCTGAGCGCATCTCGCGCGGATACGGGCCACGTGGCGCGACCGTCGATCGCGCCGTGCATCTTCCGCCGCCCGCCCCGCGTGGCGGCGGCGCCTACTCCTCGCCCACCTTGTCGTCGCCGGCCGACGCGCGCGGTTCGAACAACAGCACGAGATCGCCCCGGTAACTCCCGTTGACGCCGGCGCTGCTGCGAGGCGGTGCATCGGCGCTGATCTTCAGGTCGTGGACTTCATCGAATCCACCACTGCCCGCGCCGGCGCCCTGTTTGACCTGCGCAATCGTCTGGGCTGCCCCGGGCGCGATCGTCGACGTCCCTGCGGCGCTCGTGAGCGTGACCGTCGCATGCGTCATTTCGAGCGGGCCGTTCGACAGCGTCAGCGGATGGGCGACCTCGACGATGAAATCGGGGTTCGTCGACCAGACGCGGATCGGCACGGTCTTGCGGAAGGATTGCTGCGTGCGATCGGTGGCCTCCAGCTCGACCACACCATACCCGGCCGGACCGTCGGGCCGCGACACGTAGAGGCTGTCACCGATGTGGGCGGTCAACCTGATCGTCTTCACGACTGCCTGATTCGACACCGTGCCCGCTTGAGCGACGCCCGCCAGCGCGCCGCTCACGCCAAGCGCCACGATCCATTTGCCGATGTTCATTTTTCACCCCGAACGTGAACGATTTCAATGCATGCGCATTTTGATAATCATTCGAGGCGGGCTAATTTCGCTGGACCATGCCGGATTTAAGATCAATTCACTTATTCATGATTTCATGAAATTCAGACGACCAAAAAAGTCGAAAGAATTCATACAAAATCATTTCAAAAAAATTAAATCAATCCAACATTCGGCGCCGCATCTCTTTGGCAGTCAAGCAAAAGCCCGGACCCCGATGAACACCGACATTAACCCAGCTATATCAAAATCAATAATTCGTATAAACCTGCACTCCCGCTCACAAAACAAATTCACGCGTAATTACCAGGTGGCACGCGTAAATTGTTTGATCGATCAATTCACGACATTCGGCTTTATCGAGGTAATTCGTCAAATGCCGACAATCACGCCGCCCTCAACGCCAGCCGCGCCACTTCCGCGAAATACCGCGCCCCCACCGGCAGGATCTCGTCGTTGAAATCGTAGCCCGCGTTATGCAGCGGCACGCCGCCGCGCCCGGCCGCCTCGCCGTTGCCGATGAACACGAAATTGCCGGGCACCGCCTGCAGGAACGCGCCGAAATCCTCCGAGATCATCATCGGCTGCACGTCGGCGTTCACCGCGTCCCCGCCCGCGACCTGCGCCGCCGCCTGCACGGCCGTATCGACCCACTCCGGCGAATTCACCGTCGGCGCAAACTCGTGCGTGTACTCGAACGCGCAGGTCGCGCCGTGCGTGCGGCAGATCCCTTCGCTGATCTCGCGCATCCGCGTGGCCAGCAGCGCCTGCACGTCGCGCGAATAGCTGCGCGTGTCGCCCTTGATCGTCACCGTCGACGGCAACACGTTGCGCAGCCCGTCGGTGATGAACTCCGTGCACGAGATCACGGCCTGCTGGCCCGGATCGAGATTGCGCGACACGATCGTCTGCAGCGCGAGCACGACCTGCGCGCCGATCACGATCGGATCGATGCCCATGTGCGGGCGCGCCGCATGCGTGCCGCGCCCGTCGATCCGGATCACGAAATTGTCTTCGCTCGCCATGATGCCGCCAGCGCGCGTCGAGAACGTGCCCGCGCGCATGCCCGGCATGTTGTGCGCGCCGAAGATCGCGTCGACCGGAAAGCGCTCGAACAGCCCGTCGGCCATCATCGCCTTCGCGCCGCGGCCATGCTCCTCGGCCGGCTGGAAGATGAAGCGCACGGTGCCGTCGAAATCCTTGCGCTCGGCCAGCAGCTGCGCGGCGCCGAGCACCATCGACATGTGGCCATCGTGCCCGCACGCATGCATCTTGCCGGGCGTGCGCGACGCATGTTCGCGACCCGGCGCGTGCTCGGTGATGTTCAGCGCATCCATGTCGGCACGGATGCCGATCGCGCGCTTGCCGGTGCCAGCCGTCAGGTTCGCGACGAGCCCCGTGCCGCCGATCCCGCGATGCACGTCGAGCCCGAGCGTCGTCAGGATGCGCGCGACGTAGTCCGACGTGTTCACTTCTTCGAAACCCGTCTCCGGATGCTGGTGCAGATGGCGGCGCCAGGTCTTCAGTTGCCCCTGCAGCGTGCTTTCTTCGATTGTGTCCATGGCGTTAGCCTCGTCAGTCGTGGTCAGTCGTGGTCGATCGGGATCGGTCGTGATGTCGTTCAGGCCGCGAGCGCCGCGCGGTCCAGCCAGGCACGCTGCCGCGCGAGCACCGCGTCGGCCGTCTCGCCGACGCAGTTCCGGTACACGGACGGCGCCGTCGCGCCTTCCGTATTGATCGCCAGCACGCGCGATTGCGCATCGAGCCCCACCTGCCGCGCGAGCACCGGGTCGCGCATCAGCACTTCCAGCCCCGCGACACCGGCCGCACCCGATTCGCCGGCCACGAGCGGTACGTCGCGTTCGCTGCCGGCCGCGAGGCCGCGCATCGCCTGCACCGCGTCCTCGTCGTCGATCAGCATGAAGTAGTCGATGCACATCTCGAGGAAATCCCACGCCAGCGGCGACGCCTCGCCGCACGCGAGCCCGGCCATCACGGAATCGACGCTGCCGGTCGCCTTGGACGCCCGCCCTGCCAGCGCGCTCTGGTACAGGCAATCGGCCTGACGCGGCTCGACGACGATGAAATGCGGCCGCTGCACGCCGTCGCGCTCCCACAGGTAACTCGCGACGCCCGCGGCGAGGCCGCCCACGCCGCCCTGCAACAGCACATGCGTGAACGGCCGACCGTCGTCCTGCGCTGCCTGCACGGCGGCTTCGGCGGCGATCACGCCATAGCCCTGCATCACGTCGCGCGGAATCGCTTCGTAGCCGTCGTACGACGTATCCGACACGACATACCAGCCGTTCGCCTGCGCAAGCTGCGCCGCGCAGACGACCGACTCGTCGTAGTTCCCTTCGATGCGCACGATCCGCGCGCCGTATGCCGAGATCGCACGTTCGCGCTCGGGCTCGACGTTCGCGTGCAGCACGATCACGCACCCGCAGCCAATCGCACGCGCGGCGGCGGCGAGCGCCCGGCCGTGATTGCCGTCGGTCGCGCTGATCACCGTCAGGTCGGCCAGCTCCGCCGCGTAGCGGCCGGTGACGAGTCCTTGCGGATCGAGATCCTGCGTGCGCCGCAGGCGCTTCACGAGCCGCACCAGCGCAATCGGCGCGCCAAGCGCCTTGAAGCTGCCGAGCGGCGAACGGCACGACTCGTCCTTCACGCTGACGCTCGCAACGCCGAGCCGCGCGGCGAGATCGGGCAGCGCGCGCAGCGGCGTGCGTGCGTTGCCGACGAGCGGCCAGTGCGACAACCACGCGCCGCTTTCGTCGGCCGACGCGATGTTCATCACGCGGCGCAGCGCGTGGGGATAGGCGGCGCGCGAGGCGCGGGGGTTGGCGATCAGCATGGCGGGCAGCACTCCGTGAGTCGGTTCGGGTCGGGCGCGCACGGGTTGCACGCGCCGCCGGTTCGAAAAATAATATTGCGCACGTCGGTCAATAAAATCGCCAATTCGGCGGCCGCCACGCAAAAATTTCTCATTCTTTCGAGGCCTCACGCGCCATCATGACCACCTCACTCGATGCGTTCGATCGCAAGCTGCTGATGGAAATCCAGCGCGACGCGCAAACGCCGCAAAGCGAACTCGGCGCGCGCGTCAACCTGTCGACCGCGGCCGTGAACCGGCGCCTGAAGCGTCTCGCGGACGACGGCGTGATCGAGCGCTACACCGCCATCGTCGCGCCGGACAAGGTCGATCATCCGCTGACGATCGTCGTCAACGTCGAGGTCGAAAGCGAGCAGATCGACCAGCTCGACGCGATGAAGCGGACCTTCGAGCGCTGCCCGCAGATCCAGCAGTGCTATTACGTGACGGGAGAGTGGGATTTCGTGCTGATCCTGGCCGTACGCAACATGGATCAGTACAACGCGCTCACGAGAGAGCTGTTCTTCGCGAACAACAACGTGAAGCGGTTCAAGACGCTGGTGAGCATGAGCCGCGTGAAGGTCGGGCTCGAGGTGCCGGTCGAACCGGGCGAGTGAGTGAGCGTTTGCACACTTGAGGCGGCCGGCACGCGATAGCGCACCCGCCGCCTCCCATCGACGGCTACGTCAGCGACAACTGAAGCTCGCCGCCGAATTCACGTCGCCCGACCCGTTGTAACGCGCCACCTGCGGATACGGGCACAACGGCCGCGTGCGTCCCGCGCCCCACGACGCTGGCACGTCCGCATTCGGCACCGCGTTCGTCGCATCGCGCGCGGTGGCCACCACCGCACCGGGCGCCTGCCCCTGCTCGACCCACGCAACGAGCGGCGTCAGCAGGTCGAACTGGTCGGCCGCCGGCCCGCCCGAGCAGTGGTTCATCCCCGGCACCGGATAGAAGCGTGCGAAATCCGACGCATCGCCGCCGTTCGCCTGCGCGACCCGCGCGTACCAGTCGCGCGTGTCATCGAACGAGAACACCGGGTCGCCGGTGCCGTGATAGACCAGCAGCTTCGCACCGCGCGCCTTCAGCGCGGACAGGTTGGTCTCGTCGGGCGGCGTCATGAACGACCACGCCGATTGCGTGTACACGCCGTTGGTCGCGAAGATCGCGGGCGCGTCGTTGTCCATGTCGAAACCGAGCGCGAAACCGGGCAGGTTCGCGAGCGTCGCAGCGGTTTTCGGTGGCGTCATGAACGTGAACGCCATCGCGGCCGGGTCGAGCGTGATCGAATTCGACTGCTTCCACGCGGCCCAGCCGCTGCCGGCGATGCCCGGATCGTACGGAAAGCCCGCGTAGAGCGCCGTGCCCGCGCTGTTGCGTGCGCCCGTGAACACGTTCTCGAGCGCGGTCTTTTGCGCGGTCGTCAGGCACGCGCCCGTGCGCGTGCCGTTCGCGCAGGTCGGGAGGTCCGCATCGACGCTGAAGTGCGCCTGGCATGCGGCGACGTCCTGCACCATCCCGTCGGCCGCGCCATCGAGCGCATCGCATTTCTCGAGGATCTTCGCGCCGACGAACTGCCGCTCAGCATCGGTGAAGCCGCTGCGGATATCCGGCAGCCCGTTCGACCCGGTCGCCGATGCGATCTTCGCGAACTGCTGCGCGCCATACATCTCGCCGATCGCCGCCTTCGGCAGGTGAAAGCCCGGATCGCCCGCGATGATGCCGTCGTAGTCGGCCGGGTTGCGTACCGCCGTGACCATCGCGTGACGGCCGCCGTTCGAGCAGCCGTCGAAATAGCTGCGGTCGGGCGCCTTGCCGTATGCGAGCCGGATCACCTGCTTCGCCATCGGCGTGAGCGCATCGACCGCGCCATAGCCGTAGTCGATGCGTGCCTGCGGATCGATGCCGAACAGCGGATTCTGCGCGGCGCTGTGCCCGGAATCCGAGCTGATCACCGCGAAGCCCTGGTTCAGCGCGTCGGTCAGCGGCCCGCCGCCGCCGATCTCGCCGGTCGCGGTCACGACGTTGCCGTCGAGCCCGCCGTTCGCCTGGTAGAAGAAGCGGCCGTTCCACGCCTTCGGCAAGCGCATTTCGAAACCGATCGCATAGGTCTTGCCGTCGACCGTGCTCACGCGCTCGTTCATCTTCCCTTCGATCACGCAGTGCTCGGCGATCGGTTTGCCGGCCACCGTGAGTGCGCCGGCGGCCGCGGTCGTCACCGATGTGAACGACGTGTTCGCGTATGCGAGCTTCGCGGCGAGCGCATCGCAGGTCTGCGCCATCGCGGCCGGTGTCGCGGCGCTCAGGTGGGTTGGTGCGGAATTCACCGAGTCGTCGCCGCCGCAACCGGTGAGCATCGCGGCGGTGAGCGGCGCAATGCAGAGGAATGCAGATTGTCTGTTCAAGATAACTCCCGTTCGTCAGGCCGTTGGGTCAGAACATGTGCTTGATGCCGACCATCGCGCCGAGCTGTCCCATCCCTTCGCCGGGCGTCGTGCCCGCGCCACCGCCGCTGACCGCGTAGCGTGCGTGCGCGCTGTTCCACAGATACGAGCTTTGCGCATAGACTGACGTGCGCTTCGTCAGCAGGTACGTCGCGCGCAGCGTCGCCATCGTCGCGCGCGTGTCGTGCGCGGTGTTGACGATCCGGTAGCCTTCGCCGTCGACGACGAAATCCGGCTTGACCGCATACGACGCCCCGACGAAGAACAAGTCCGAATGCGCGCCGGGCGCGGCAGGCGTACCGGTCGACACGCGCCGCCCGATCCAGCCCGCGCCGATCCGCGCACCCGCTGCCTGCGCATAGGCGCTCACGTGCACGCGCGCGTCCTTGCCCGCGCTGCTCGTGAAGGCAACCGGTGCGACGCCGTCGAAGAAGTTCGCGGCCGCGCCGGTGCCGCCGCGCTGTTCCTCGTACGAGGCCGCCGCACCGAAGTACGCGCTGTCGTACTTGAGCATCACCGACCAGTTGCGGCACTGGACGGCGTCACCCGGCACCTGCCCCGCGCACGTGCCCTGCCCCGGCGAGTTGCCGGTGCCCGCGCCGTCGCGGCCGAACGAATACGCGGCGCCGAGCGTCACGCCGCGGTAGGTGCCGATGTAGGTCACCGCGTTGTCGGCGCGGCCGTTCGGCACGTACGCGTCGAGCGAACCGAGCCCGTAGATGTCGGGGCCGATGATGTCCGCGCCCTGTAGCGCGAGGTAGGTCATCGTGTACTGACGACCGAACGCGAGCGTACCGAAGCCGCCCTTCAGCCCGACGAACGCCTGCCGCCCGAACAGCCGCCCGCCCTGGCCGAGATCGCCGCCACGCACGTTGAAGCCGCTTTCCAGCGTGAACACCGCCTGGTAGCCGCCGCCGAGATCCTCCGCGCCACGCAGCCCCCAGCGCGACGGCAGTTCGCCCGTCACGGCCGGCATGCGCACCACGTGGTCGCCCGCCGCGTTCGCGTGCGACACGAATTCGACGCCCGTATCGATGATCCCGTACAGCGTCACGCTCGACTGCGCGTGTGCGGCCGGCGCGGCCAGTGCGCAGCATGCGCCGGCGGCCAGCAGGCCGTTCCTGGTGCTCTTGTTCATGTCGTTGTGTCTCCAGACCTTGAGTAAAACGCGCGCTCTGACGGCACGCATGGAAGAAACGGGAAATATCAGTCGTCGGCCTGCGGGCGGCGGATCAGCAGCAGCGCGGCAACGGCCGCGACCAGCGTGACGGGAATGCTCGCGCCGATCACGACCGGTGCGCTGCGGCCGGCAGCCAGCAGCGTCGCGGCTGCGAGCGGCCCGACGACGGAGCCGAG